>CAZGMV010000001.1:0-38867 GCA_964526875.1 Candidatus Woesearchaeota archaeon
CAAACGGACTCGTTTGATCCGTACGCTGCATTCTGCCTTACGGCAGAGCAGCGTCCGACTTTTTTAATTTAAAGACCATTTCCTATCAACAACATCTTGAGCTAACATAACTCCACCTTCATTAGGGTTTCCATACCATAATTCCCAGACAGCTCCTTTGTCAAAACATTGTCTTGGATAATAAAGTTGAACTCCTGAAAGAATTCCTTCATCTACACACTGAACATTTCCATAAATAGTTCCATCATTTCCTTTTCCTGATTTATCTTTAGCTGTACAATCATCAAAATCTAAATAAAGTACTAAAGAATCATCATTAGGACAATTGCCTAAGAAACATTGTTTTATTTCTTGGTCTGATAATGCTCTGTTGTAGATTCTTACTTCGTCTATTGTTCCGTTGAAATAAAACCAATTAGCTCCATTATTAAACCTTCCTATCTCGGAAAAGGTTTGTTCCCAACTACTATTATCTTTTATTATCGTTTTTAATTCGCCATCAATATAAGATCGATACAATCCATTATTGTCTTTTGTAATAATTAAAGAAATTTCATTATTAACTAAAGATTGGGATAAACTAATATAATAATCTTTTATCCATCCTATTCCAAATGCCAATGACGTATTATTGTTTATTCTAATTCTAAACCCTTTATTATCAGGAGTATCAATAACAGAAGAAGTTGTAAATACACCTCCATTTGTAGATAAAGTTTTTAAATTAAATATCCAAGTAATTTCGTTATTATAAGAAGGAAAATTATTTGTTTTTGTAGCTATATAACTATTTCCATCAAACAACATTGCTTTTCCATTCTTTCCCAAAACTAAACCATTAAACTCT
The DNA here is from genome assembly GCA_964526875.1 of Candidatus Woesearchaeota archaeon. Lineage (GTDB taxonomy): Archaea > Nanobdellota > Nanobdellia > CAZGMV01 > CAZGMV01 > CAZGMV01. Next base: position 848 of record CAZGMV010000001.1, read on the forward strand.
TTCAAACCAAAACCTCCAGTGGCTTTTCTAACTAATAAATCAGTTGGTTTTTCTGCTAAGAATAATTCCATTAAATTTTTTGAGCTATTTCCACATTTTAAGTATAAATTTGGAGTGTCTTTATCATTATCCCATTGTCCAATAATATTTAATTCCTTTATTCTTACAACATTGTTTGGATCAATTTGGACATCAAATTGAATATTTACATTGCTTGGCGGTTCTATATTCTTATTTCCTTTCTTTGCAATGTTTGCTATTCCTACTACCAGTGTAATGGAAATAATGATTAAAGAGATGTACCAAATATACTCTGGGACAGCACTTTTCCTAAAGGATTTCATAACTAAAAAAGAATTTTTCTATTTTTAAGTGTTTTTTTTCGTTTAGTAGTAAAACCTAAGATACTACTTTGCTTAATAATTCCAAATACTTTTAAAATTTTAATGTTGTTTTAAACTAATAAAATGCTAAAAGTTATTCCTGTTGCTTTTGATTCCTTTTCAACTAGAAGTATGGCAACTTTTGTCAAAACAGACCTAAATATCTTTATAGATCCTTCAATAGCAATAGCTCCAAAACGATTTTCTTTACCACCGAGCAAAGAAGAATTAAGTGCTCTAGAAAAAGGAAAAGAAGAAATTTTAAAACTTTCTAAACAAATAGATATTTTCATTATTACTCACTACCATTGGGATCATTGTCCTAATCCAAAAGAAAAACACTTTGAGATATTCAAAAATAACGCTTTATTTTTAACCAAGAACCCTAAAGAAAATATCAATAAATCTCAACAAGTAAGGGCAGAAAGAGTTATTAAAAAAGCTAATGAATTAAATCCTAATTTTCAATTTCAATTTACAGATGATAAGGAATTTCATTTTGGAAAAACTTGTTTAAGATTTAGTCCAGCACTTTGGCACGGTATTAGTAATACTTCTTTAGGCAAAGTATTAGCAGTAGAAATCTCTTATAAAGATGATTCCTTAGTTTTCGCGTCTGATATTCAAGGAATCCTAACTGAAGAGACAAAAAAATGGTTGATAAACACCAATCCTAAAATTTTAATTCTTTCAGGCCCTGCAACATATCACTATAAATGGGATAAAAAATTAACAAAAACTTCAAATGAAAATTTAATTAACTTTATGGAAAAAACAAATATAAAAAATATTGTTATAGACCACCACCTACTAAGAGATTTGAACTTTAAAGAAGAATTAAAGGATGTTTATAAATTCGGAGAGCAGTTAGGAGTAAAAGTCATTACAGCAGCTGAATTCTTAGGAAAGAAAAATCTGCAGTTGGAAGCACATAGAAAAGAACTGCTCAAAAAACTTTAATTAGAATAAAATGTTTATGCAATAAAAAGACAGCCATATTTAATACCATGAACATTTTGACCGTATATTGGAAATTTAGCATTTAAAAAAATTTTAAAAATACCCAACTTAAAACTTATTCACACTTCTGGCCAAATAGGTAGTGTTTGTCTTTATTGTCCTAAAGAAAAAAATTATTTTCACAAAAGATATTGTTTTTCCAGAACTTGTGGTAGAACTGATTTGCCCACAAAAAATACAAGCAATTATTAAAAATGTTGGCTAAGATTATAAAACACTAATTTTTTAAATCTTTCTATCCTACAAAAAGATATGAAAAGAGAAAAAGCGGTTTTCTTTGATTTTGACGGTGTTATAATAAATAATTTCCTTTATATTCTGAATAGTTTTAGAGAGTTTATCAAGAAAAAGGTGGGAATAGATGATATTGATGAAGAAGATAAAGAATTTTTCCTCAGCAATCCTTTAGAAAGGACGATAGTTTATCTGAAAGATAAATACGGGATAGAGATAAAAAGAGATAAAAAAGAAGCTAGGGAATATTTGAGTAAAATCTTGTTTGAAAAAGAAAAAAGATTTCTAAAGGAATACGAGAAAGAGGAATATTTCAAAGAATTAAAAGAGTTGTTAACAAAATTAAAAGAAAGTGGTTTTTATTTGGCTATAATCTCCAATTCTTTAAAATACAGAATATTGGATACAATTAATTTTCTAAAAATAAGTTGCTTTTTTGATGAAGTGTTAGCTGCAGAAGATTTAATAGAATATAAAGGAAAAATCGGCTATTTAAAGCAAATAAAGCCAAAATTCTCGGAGATCTTTTTAATAGATGATAGTATAAAAATTATAGAGGAGTATAGAAAGTGTAATGAATGTGAAGGCATTAAAGTAATCTTTTTCTTTAATCCTATTCGTTATAAAAAGAACATTTTAGAAGAAGCAAAGAAAGAAGAAAAAGAAAATAAAGATAATTTATTTGTTGCAGAAAATTGGAAAGAAATAGAAAAAATATTATTTAAATCCTAATTAAAAAGTAACAAAAAATATTTATAAAAACTTAGTTGTTTGGAATTATATGCCTGAAGAAAGATTTATCAGTAAGATCCTTTATGGTAAAACAATTATTAGTAAAGCTGGAAGAAAGTTTGGTGAAGTAGGAGATTTAATTTTTGAAGTTAAAAGTGGAGAATTACTTTATATTGTAGTAAAGAATCCAACAGAATATGTAGAACATTTAAATGTTGATAAAGATCAAGAAGGAAATCCTTTAATTCCTTTTAGTTCAGTAATTGCAATAGGAGACTTTTTGGTTGTTAATGAAGAAGAAATAATTTAAAATGATTATTGTAAATTTTAAAAATTATAATCCAACAAAACACAACATTTTTTCTTTAGCTTTTTCTATTAAAGAATTGAATGAAAGATATGGAAAAATTATTTATTTAGCTCCACCAACTATTTTCTTAAACTTAATTAAAGATGTTCCTCTAATTAGTCAAGGTGCTTATCACTCTTTTGGAAGCAATACTGGGAAAATAAGTGTCGAAACTCTAAAAGAATTCACAAAAATTGAAGGAGTTTTATTGAATCACTCAGAAAACCAGTTATTATTCAATGATTTAATTAAAACAATAAAGAAAACAAATGAATTAAATTTGGATGTTATTGTTTGTGCGGATAGTAAAGAAAGTGCTCTCGCCCTAAACACCTTAAATAACTCCAAAGAATTAAAAATTGATTATATAGCTTATGAACCACCAGAATTAATTGGTGGAGATGTTAGTGTATCAAAGGCAAAACCGGAAATAATTGAAGAATTAACAAATAAGATAAACAATTTATTAGTAGGGGCTGGAATTAAGACTAAAGAAGATGTAAAAAAGGCTTTAGAATTAGGAGCAAAAGGAATTTTAGTTGCTAGTGGTGTTGTTAAAGCTGAAAATCCTTACAAAATACTAGAAGAATTCATCACTTGTTTTTAGGTGGTAAAATGGGAAAAAAAGAAAAAATATTAAAAGTAAAAAAAGAAGTTGTTAAGGATTCTATAAATGAAGTAGAAAAGAAAAAAGAAAAAGAAAATTTAGTTAAAAAAAATAAAAAAAGAAAAAGAATTGAAATAGCTTTTGATTTTGTAATAGCAGGAATTTTAGTTTATGCATTGGTATTTTACATAATATACTCAAAAAACTTAACAAACTACTTGCTTCCAGCTTTAGTAGGAGTTATGTTTTATTTTACAGCAATATTCTTTTCCTTTACATTACACCAAATGTGTAAAGATTTAAGTATGAAAAAAAAGAAGATAATTTATTTAATAATATACTTCTTAGTGATGATAATATTGACACCAATAACAATATTCTCTTTATTAGCAGGCTACTTTTTGTCGGATGATGATTTCTTTGAAAAATTAAATATAAGATTCCAAAAAAGAGATTAAATTTATAATTTTTTCCTCATAGGTGGTAGCAATGGATGATATAACAAAATTAACAGGTTTGCCTGAAGAAATTTTTTTAGATGAAGAAATTAAAAAGGAAACGCAGATAGTTAAAATTAGAGTTGTAAAAAGAAAGTTTGGGAAAGAAGTAACCCTAATAGAAGGAATTGATGAAAGAGATGTTGATATTAAATCTTTATTAAAAACATTAAAACATAAACTAGCTTGTGGAGGAAGTTACAAAGACGGAGTAATTGAATTACAAGGGAATCATAAAGAAAGAGTTAAGGAGCTATTAATCAAAGAAGGTTTTAATCCTGATAACATTGAAATTGAATAAAATTAAAAATGAATAAAAAATTCTTCTTAATAGGACTAGGAATAAAAAAAGAAAATGTTAATGAGGAGATTCTAAATAAAATCAGAGAATCAGAAATAGTTTTTTTTGAAAAATATACTTCTTTTTTTAAAGATGAAGAGTGGTTAGTCAACAAAATAAAAGAATTAAATAAAAACATAATAATAGGAGATAGAGAAACAATAGAGCAAAAGATTAATAATTACTTAAAAAAATTCAATAAAATAAGTATTTTAGTTATAGGAGATCCTCTAACAGCAACAACCCATACGACTTTAATAATTGAAGCTAAAAAGGAAGGGTTTGAAATTGAAATAATTAACAATGTTTCTATTTTTAACTTAATAACAAGAACTGGTTTAAGTATCTATAAATTTGGAAAAACAATTTCTTTACCTTTTTTAATAAGAGACAAAAGAATAAATTTAGAAACACCAGTAAAAGTTATTAAAGAGAACTTAAGTACTAACGCTCACACTTTACTTTTGATGGATTTAGATCCAATAAATAAAGACTACTTAAGAATGGAAGAAGCTCTAGAATACTTATTAAATAAAAGAATAAATAAAAATTTAATTATTTGCTCAAGACTTGGTTGGAAAGATGAGAAAATTTTTTTAATTAAAGAGTTAAATCAAGAAAAAATTGAAAAAGTTAAGAACTTAAACTTAAAACCACCTTTATGTATTGTAGTATACGACCAAAACTTAAATGAAGGAGAAAAAGAATTCCTCGAATTATTACAAACTTTATAAAATTTCTTAACTCTTATTAAGTGATGAAAAAAGAATACAAAGACTTTATTAATAGATATTATCCTTTTTATTTAAGATGTATTAATTTTAAATTACAAGGCCTTTTTGGAATCTTTGGAATATTTGCTAGTTGTGGGTTATATAAATTAAAAAATCGTAATCTTCCTCCAGAAGAAAAATACTTAGCTGATAAATTATGGGTAAATAATACAAAAAGTAATATAGCTTTTTTCACACTTTTTTATTTATTAAATTATTATTTTTTAGCAAATATTTTTCCTCCAAAAACATATACAGATGTTCTAGAAAATAATAAGAAAAAAATAACTTATTTTTGTAAAGAGGGAGTTATAACTAATGGAGACACTATAAAATACTTAATTGAAAGTTATACTTTAGGACTTTATTTTTCAAATAGAGAACTTAAAGAAAAAAAGTTTAGTGTTGTATGTGAATTGTATAAAAACAATAATGAAAACAAGGAACGTGTAATATTTAAACCCTCAGAACCTGTAGATAAAGAAAAACTAGAATATCTTTTAAGAAATTACTTAAAAAGAAAGAACATTCTTTTTTAAAAACTATGTTTTTTCAAATTTTGTAATTAAAAATTTCTTCCCTTTCTTTATAAAAAATTCTAAGTCTTTTAAACAATATTTCTCATTAAAAGTTTTTCTCTCAACGACAACTAACAATAATTTTACAATAAAGGTGTTTGAATTAAAGACTTTCTTAACTTTTTCAATTTTTAAATTAACTAAACAAAATTCCCCAAGAAGTAATAAATCTTCAATCAATTTTTTGAAAATTTCTTCTAAAGAACCTTTATATTTTAAATTCTTTAAAAAGACTTTCGAACTACCTTCATTTTCATTCAGTTCACAAACTTTTATTATACTAGCAGCCTTTAATTGCTTTAATAGACTTTCCAACAATTCTGTTAAGTTATAACCTTCAACTTCTATTATCATAGTATCAATAAGAAAGGAGTAACTAAAATTTATAAAAATAATAGGAATTATTTTAAATGTTAAAAACAAAGAAAATTAGTGAAGTTTTTGGCAAACTTGTTTATACTGACGAAGGCCAATTATTTGGCAAAGTCGAAGAAGCTATTTTAACAATGGGAAAAGTTTATGGATGGGCTGTTGTTTCTGTTGAAGGTTCTTACTTAGAAAAAATTATTAGTGGGACAAAAAAAGGAGTAATTGTACCTCATAATTTAGTTAGAGCCGTTGGAGACATAGTTATTATTTCAAAAACTGCTTTAAAAATGGAAGGAGAAGAAGATTATGAATAATTCTATTTAATTTTTTAAATTTTAATTTATATTTTCTTAAATGATGAAGTAAACCCCGGCTGAAAAAAATGATGATAAAGGGGTAACTGCTGATTTTTTAAGTTTTCAATTTGTTTATAAAAGTTTATTTTTAGAAATAATCAAGCTAAATTATTCTAGTATCCTTAATTTTTTCATTTTTTCTAAGATTTCTTTTTTATATTCGCAGTAGAAAGTTTTGCAATTATTTAATATCTCAAGTAATAAATTTTTATCCAACTTATTTAAAAGAAATTCTATATCTTTTTTATCCCTTTCATTAAATCTTATCAACTTATTCAAGAAAATAATTTCATCCACTAATTTTGGAATAATAACATCTCTAAATCTAATTTCTTCTATATAAAAGCAGTTAAATGGTCTAAAATCTATTTTAAGTTTTGTAATTTGATTACTTCTATTTAAAATCTCTAACTCAAACATATTTTTGTGTATAATCTTGTCTCTATAATCTAAGGCTACCTCATCTATCAAATTACTTAAGAAACTCCTAATAGTTTTTGTTTTCACTGTTGGAAGATATTTTAAATCAATGTCATAGGAAGGCCTATGCCAGTATTTCAACATTAAAGAAGTACCTCCTTCTAATGCAAGATTTTCTCTTAAATTAGAACTAAATATCTTGATTATCAACTTTTCAATTATTTCAGAATGTGGAGAAGGAAGATATTTTTTAAGCATTAAAATTAAATCTAAATCAAATTTATAAAATTAAATTTCTTAAATAATAAATGGTTAAAAGGATAATTTATTACCCTATATGGAACGAATTCCAAAACAGAGAAAACTTTATTCAATCATCAACGCAGGCGTTGGATATAACATCATTAGATTCAATTAGAATAACCAAGAACGACTTAAAATTCATTAAACCGGTTTATTCATTTGACGATTTTAGGGTTAAAATTTTAGTTAAAATAATTGAGAGATATATTGATAAATTTGAAAAAGATGATAGAGAATTTATTTGGAATTTAGAAGATTTTATTAATGATTTAAATAAACTAAATGAAGAGTGCGACATCTTTTGGGTTAAAGGATTTTATGAACATTACAACAAAATAGAGCAATTGTTCAAAAAATATAACTATGACACTAAAATCCTTAAAAAAATTTATAATGATTACAAAAACTATTATGAAAGATTAAAAAAAACGAATTTTAAACCAGTGGTTGTTAAAGTTAAGTCCTTTAATTTAAAATGATGATAAAGGGATAACTGCTGATTTTAAACGGCAAAAAACAAACCTTTTAGTACAAATAACAGCTGTGAAGAATCAAAATCCATGCTACCTGACAACATAGAAAAGATTTTAAGAGGTTATTCTGTTTAGAGAATAAATATTTATTAACTAGTCTTAATAAGGAAAAAAATGGCTAGAAAATTAAAAAAATATTTAACTAAATTAGGTTATTTTAGTTTGGTTAGTTCTTATTTTGGAGGTATGGGTGTTTTAGGTTTAATTTCCTTGCCAGAAGTATTAAAAGATTATAAAGAAAAATCTAAAAAAATAATAGTAGGAGGTTATTTAGCTTTGTTAAGCTTTTCTACTACTTTATATGGTATGGTTAACACTATAAAAGGAAATACTTATTATGAACGTGTTGGAAAAATCGTAGATCAAATAATTAAAAAAGCTGAAAAAAAGGAAAAGGAGCTAGAAAACAAGTTATTATTGTATGCAAATAAAAAAGATAAAAATAATGAAGATGTTGTAATATTTACTATTAAGAAAAAAATTGATGACGGGTTTTTCAGTTATGAGAAGATGTATAAGGTAATTGTGGAACCATTACCTTTTTATCAACCTTTAAGGGAAAATTTTGAAAAGTTTAAAGGAAATATTAAAGAAAAAGACGCACGAGCTATGAAATATTTCTATTCTTTACCACTCGTGAATTTGGTTGTTATTGCAGATGATTTGTGGAATAGAAAATTTGGAAATTATAAAAAAGAAAAAGAAGAGTTAGAAAAAATGTATGAAGATTGGTTAAAAAAACAAGAAAATACATTTGAAGAATTGATAAAAAGAAAAGATGAGAACATTTATCATGTTATCTTAGAAGATAAATATGGATATCAACAAGATTCATTTTATACAATGGCTAAAAGTAAAGAAGACGCTAAGAAAAAAATTAAAGAATTATACAACATCTAAATTTTTCTTTTTTTGCCTTTCTTTCTATTTAAAACTCTCTTAAATTCCTCACAACCACATCTTGGGCATTGAGTTAATGTACTTTCATACACTAACAAACACCTCAAACACTTCTTCCAATACTTTCTTTTTTCCTTTATTCCTTCATAAGCAATAGGTATTATTTCTAAATCCAATTCTTTAGCCAGATTTTGCATTCCATAATCATCAGTTGCAATTTTTATTTTTAAATCAACATCTTTATCTTCAAATCTTCTTTTCAACGTTTCTGCTAATGCCAAAATTTTTAAGTCAGTTTTTGACAAATTCTCTCCAAATTTTTCACATAATTTTTTAACAAACTTAAAAGAATTTTCACTTGGTTTATCGACGAAATATTCTAAAGAAGCCAATTTAAACAAAGTTTCATAGTCTTTAATTTCATTAATAACTTCAGGAACTGTCCACAACTCACCAAATTGGGTTAAATAAGGAAGTTGGCCATGAATCAAAGAAGAAGTATCAAAAATAACAATTTCTTTTTTTTCTCTGTTCTTTTCAATTCCTTTAATTCTTTTCACAAAAGAATTTTTTTCAAATTTTTATAAATCTTTCCAATTTTTTTGGCAAATGGATAAATTAACTTATTCAATTATTTTTGGTTTAATTAGCTCATTCTTATTTCCTTTAACAAACATATTAGACAAAAAAGGAATAAAGCATTTTAATTCTCTTTTATTTGCTATAATTAAAAGTTGTTCCAATGTTCTTCTTTTGTTTTCTATTACTTGTTTTATATTAAATGCAAACTTCTCCTTAATTTTTAAAATTCTAAAAAAGAACCTTATTCTTGTCTTCTTAGGCATAATGACTTTTTCTTTGTCATATTTATCTTTTTTGGAATTAATTAAATCAAAGTACTTAATTAAAATTGAAGCCCTTTTATCTTTCTTTTCTTTGGTAATATCAATTTTTATTGGAATTTTGTTTTTCAATGACAAGCTAACATTTTTAATTTTATTTTCGTTAATTTTGACTATCTTTGGAATTAGCTTAATTAACAACTTAGATTTTAAAATAGTTAAAATTCTAAGTAAAAAAGAGTGGTTTTTGTTTTTAATAATGCTTGTTGGCTTTAATTACCATCCTCTTTACACAACCTATTTCTCTAAAAAATTAAACAGCCCTATTTTAGGTGTTTTCATAGGAGAAGGAACAACTTTTATTTCTAATTTAATAATCCTATCCATTTTCATTTTTAAAAAGAAAATTAATGGAAATGTGAAAAACATCAACTTTTATAAATTAAAATACCCACTTCTTTCGTCTTTTTTCTTAGTAATTGCTTTTATTTCTTTATTCACTGGGACAACTAAGGGATTTTACTCAATCACATCTGTATTGTCCTATTTATCTCTTTTATGGCTTTCTTTATTCGCACATCTATTCTTAAAAGAAAAATTAAGTTTAAAACAGTATCTTGGAGTTTTATGTTTGGTTATTAGCTTGATATTAATAAAAATATTAAATTTAAACTAGTTCACCATAACCAATTAACCTCCACCTATTTCCTTTTCTTCTTGAAATTGCTAATTTATCACCTTTCTCCCCAACAATAGGATATTTAAGCTTTAAGGTTATTTTGTTATCCTTAATATTAGTTATATAACCAACAGTAGGGATGTTATTTATATGTATTAATAGAATTTCGCCCTTTTGTAGAGGTTGTGTAATTAATTCATCTTTTTTATTAACCAATCTTTTCAATAAATGATATTCAAAAGTAATGTCCATTTTAGTTTCAGGCAATTTTCCAGGTAAACCAATTACATTTCCTAACAATCCATCAGATTTTGTTATTGAAGGATCTAAAGTAGTTGATAAAGCCACACTACCTCCAGGTGTAGCTTCTTTAATTCTTTTTTCCCCTGAATAAATAGCAGTTACTTTAGTCACAATAGGTTCCCAAACAATTTGTCCTTTTTTCAATTCTTTTTTTAAACCAGGCCTTATTTCAATTAAGTCTCCTTCTTTTATTACTCCCTGCTTTAAAGCCCCTCCTATAACACCTCCAACCAAATTTTCAATAGAAGTTCCTGGTTTATTAACATCAAAAGTTCTTGCAATGTAAAAAATAGGGTTCTTAGTTAAATCTCTTTTAGGAGTTGGAAAAAATTCTTGAATAGCTTCTAAAAGCAAATCAATATTTATTTTTTGTTGTGCTGAGACAGGAATTATAGGAGCATTTTCAGCAATAGTTCCTTTAACGAATTCCTTTATTTCCTTATAGTTTTCTAAAGCTCTTTCTTTGCTAACTAAGTCAATTTTATTTTGGACAATAATGATGTTCTTTAAACCCATAGCTTCTAAAGCCATCAAATGTTCTTCTGTTTGTGGTTGTGGGCATTTTTCATTAGCAGCAATAACTAAAATAGCAGCATCCATAATAGTAGCTCCTGAAAGCATGGTAGCCATTAGAGCCTCATGCCCAGGAGCGTCTACTATTGACACAACTCTAACCAATTCAGTTGATTCTCCATTTGGACCAAGTTTTGAAGTAGTATATTTAATTTCTCCTGTTTCTTTATCTTTATATTTTCTAATTTCAACATTTGCATAACCTAATTTAATAGTAATACCTCTTTTTAATTCCTCTGAGTAAGTATCTGTCCATTTTCCTGACAAAGCATGTGTCAAAGTGGTTTTTCCATGATCTATATGACCAACCATTCCTATATTCAATTCTGGTTTTACCATTTAAAAAGAAATTGAAAAAATTTTATAAAAGGATAATTAAATTTTATTGAAAATGGACAGATTAAGATTTGGTCCTGCAGGCATTCCTTTATCCGCTAAAAAGAGCGATATAATTGAAGGGCTAAAAGTAACTCATGAACTAAATCTAGATGCCTTTGAACTTGAATTTGTTAGAGGTATTAACTTTAAAAAAGAAAATATTCCTAAAGTTAAAGAAATTGCTAAAGATTTTGATATTGTCTTAACTGCTCATGCTCCTTATTTCATTAATTTAAATGCCAAAGAAGAAGAAAAGATCAAAAAGAGTATTGAAAGAATAATTAAAACTGCTGAGTTATTAGATAAACTTGATGGTTATTCAGTAATTTTCCACCCTGGATATTACTTAAAACAAGATCCAAAAAAGGTTTTTGAAAATATTAAAGAAAAATTAAAAATTATTGAAAAAGAAGTTATAGACAAAGGACTAAAAGTTGATATTAGGCCGGAGTTAATGGGAAAAAGAAGTTCTTTTGGTTCTTTAGAAGAGATAGTTGAAATTTGTGTTGGATTTGAAAAAATAAAACCTGGAATAGACTTTGCCCACTTACATGCAAGAACTAAAGCATTCAATACAAAAGAAGAATTTGTTAAAGTATTAGAATTAATTGAAGAAAAACTGGGAAAAGAACATTTAAAAGATATGCACATCCACATTTCTGGAATTGAATATGATGATAAAGGAGAAAAACAACATCTACCTTTAGAAAATAGTGACTTAAACTGGAAAAATTTAATTAAAGTTTTGAAAGAGTACAAGGTTAAAGGAGTTGTTATTTCAGAAAGTCCTTTGTTAGAAAAAGACGCTATAAAAATGAAAGATTTTTACTTAAAAGAAAGATTTAAATAACTAGTTAAATAATTAATCCCTAAAATCGCTGAAAAGCAACTATTCTTTTGTTTCTAAAGAATCTACTTTCTTTACTTTCTATGAATCAACAATAAAAAGACTAAATAAATAGCATAAAAAATTTGTAATTCTTGAATTCGTTAACACTGGCAAGTTTATACTAAAATTCAAGATGTTATAGTTTAAAAACTTGAATAATTATGTCAAAGACTAAAACACAATTATTCAAAAGAAAAAATAAAAAAATTAAAAAAGCTCAAGTTGAAAGTATTGAAGTAATTTTACTTTTAGCTATGGGTTTAATGATTATTTATTACATCTACTCTTTTACACAAGGTACAAAAACACAATATGAAAGAACTTTTTACTTTTATAGCCAATATATAATCAGCGAAGATATTTTAAATACTTATGAAAGTTTATGGCTTTTAAAAAATCAAATAAAAGCTAAAAATTTAACTTACAACATCTACCTTCCAAAAAGACTATTTGGAACTACTTATTATATAAGAAATAAGACAATACAAGACACTAATTTTCTAATATTCTACTTACCAGGAAGCCCTTATTTTTTTAGGATTGATTACGGGTTAAATAAAAGTTTTAGTTACTTGTCTGGAGAAAACAAAGATTTTATCAACTAAAAAGTAAAAGCAATAATTTATTAATTTAAAGTTCAAAAAAAAATGTGAAGAAATTAGTTTTGTTTACAAAAAAAGAATTTAAAGTCTTAAATGAAGACGATCTAGAGCAAATACATAGGACAATTAAAGATTTGTACTCTTCCAATTTAACAGATGAAATTTTGATTGTTGATGAAAAAGAAGTTAGATTATCTAACATAGATTTAGAATTTTTTAACCAAGCTTTTAAAGAATTAAATGATGTCAAGTACTCTTTAAAAAAATTAAACAAAGATGTTTTTGAATTAAAGGAAATTGTTTCTAAGTTGATTGATGGTATAAGAAATATTCAAGCAAAAATTTTTGAAGAAGAAATTAAAAAAAATAAGTGAATTTACATTTACAACGATGAGAAAAAGAAAATTAAGGATCTACTAATTAAGCTGTTGATTGCAAAATAGAATTTATAAATATTTAATTAACATATTCAAATGATTAAAATTTTAAATAAACCATTATTTTTCTTTTTGTTAGTTATTTATTTAGCTTCTATTTTCTTTTATTTTTTTCGATATAAAAAAATTTTAAAAAAAAACAGAAAACTTTTATTGAAATTTGAGAAAAAGAAATTATTAATTTCTTTAATTTTAGAGCTTATTTATATAACTTCAATTTTTTTAATAGCTTTAAGTTTTGTTGGTATTTATTTACCGTTGGGAATTAAAAAAGACAAAGTTTATTTATTCTTGATAGATACAAGCGGTTCTATGCAAGCTAATGATTTTAAACCTTCTAGATTGGAAGTTGCTAAAGATATAACTAAAGAGTTCATTGAAAAAAACAAAGGTTATTTTGGGATTGTTGCTTTTAGCGATTATCCTTTATTAGTCCAATACCCTACTAAAAACAAAGAAGAAATTTTTGAAAAACTAAAAACATTACAAGCCCAAGGAGGAACAGATTTAGGAGACACTTTAAAAACAGCTTATTCCATTTTAGATAATTTTGTAGGTTATGATAAATACATCATATTATTAAGTGATGGAAAGCCAACACAAGGAGAAAACCCATTAAAAGTTGTTAGAAAAGACATTCCTATTTTCACTGTAGCACTAGGAAGTAATAATATGATTTTAGGTTATGATCCTTTTGGAAGACCTTTAATTGCAGAAGTGGATAAAGAACTACTAAAAAAACTAGCTGAAATTAGTAATGGAAAGTTTTTTGAAGCAACACAAACAGAAGAATTGATTAGAGCTTATGAGGAAATATCAAAAATAAGTAATCAAAAAGAATTAAATAACATATCTCCTTATTTAATAAAAATCTCTTTTGTTTTACTTCTATTAAGCTTTTTAGCGAAAATTTACCTAACTTTGGTTTAATTTTTGATTTTTATTTCTAAGTTCATTTTAGAATTTAAATCTTCTAATTCTTTTTTAATTTCTTTAATAGCTTTATCAATATTCTTAATTTCCTTTCCAAAAGCTTTAACTCTTTCATTAATATAATCAAAAACCCACAAGTCTTCATTGTGTTTGTTAACAAAATTAAATAAAAACCCCTTTTTTATGAATAAAGAAGGTCCTTTAAATTCTTTTAATTTGCTATACTTACTAGTTAAAATTAAAAATTTTCCTTTTAGAAAATCTTTATCAATCAAATAAGCGAAATCTAAAACTTCAAAATTATTTTCTATTAAACAATTAACAATTTTCTCAACAGTTTTCAAAAATTTATTCCCTACAATATCTAAATTATTATATTTTTTACCTAATTCTGTTAAATCAGCATTAATTTCAACTAAACAATAATTCCCTTTAATATTTTCCCTGTTTTTTTCCCAAAATTTTTTAATTTTTTCAATTTTTAATTCTTTCTCAAAATTAGGAGTTAATAAAAACTTTTTAGAATGAAAAATCAATTCTAAAACTTTTTCTTTACTTAAAGCCATCCCTAAATTTCTATTTCCTAAAACAGGATCAATAATGTTAAAAAAAGAATTTAATTTTCCTTGCTCTTTCAACAATTTCTTATTTTTATCATTTATTCCAATATTAATTGGCAATTTTTTAACTTCTGAGAAAAACTTTAAAGTATTTAAAAAATTTCCAAACTTAATAACTAAAACTTCACTTAAATAACCACTAAAACCCCGTATATAACTTTCAGCTCCATAAAGTTCCTTTTGTTTTAAAAAATACTTAAATAACAAAATTTCGTCTCTTAAAAATGGTTTTTTTTCTAGTTCTTTTTTTACAAACTCTACATGAAATTTACTTATGTCTGTCGTATTTTTAGCCTCTTCTGGTTTTTTGATATCTAAAACAGGAACACACTCAAATAAAAAACCTTTGTAATGAATATGGTAATAATTCCTACTACCTTTAAGTATTTTTAAATTATCAAAATGATTTTTTAGCCTTTTTTCAATTTCTTCCTGTTCTTTTTCATTTTTTAAAATCAAATAGACATCAATATCCTTGACATTAACTAAAAAAGTTTTTTTAGCAACACTACCTCCTAAATATGCTTTTATTCCTAAGTTATTTAATTCATTTAAAAAAGAACCACTAATCTCTTCGATTTTTTTAATCAAATCTTCTTTAGGCTTTATCTTATCAAGGACCTCTCTTAACAATTTTTTTAAATGATGATTCATTTTTATTTTTAGATAACCAATCTATAATAATAAGCTTCCTTTGCTGTTGGGCTTTTCCTAATTATTTCTAGAACATCCCCTTTTTTAGCTCCACAAATTTTTACTAATGGGTCTTTCTCAAATATTTTTGGTAATTGCTCTTTTGACTTTAAGTTATATTTATTTAACAAATCTTTAACTTCTTCTTCATTTAAAACCCTAGCTTTAGGAACTAATTCATGTTCTTTAATTATTTCTAAAAAATTATCTTTTTCTTTTTTTCCATTATTTTTTTTAGAAGAACTTGTTTTTTTTCTAGGCATTTTCCAAATTTAAAAAAATTTTTATAAAGTTTTTATTTTATAAAAATTTTTCCACTTTTTTAACTAAATGTTTGGAAAAGGTTTTGGAAGAAGAAGAAAAAGAAGAAAAATTTGTTTTAATGCTAAATTTAAATTTTTTAAACCCCAAGGGATTTCTTTAAGTGAATTAGAGGAAATAATTTTATTAGCTGAGGAATTAGAAGCACTAAGATTAAAAGATTATTTAGATTTGGACCAAAATAAAGCCGCTGAGGAAATGGGGATCTCACAACCTACTTTTCATAGAATTCTAAAATCCGCAAGGAAAAAAGTTGCCACTGCTATTATTGAAGGAAAGGCTTTAAGAATTGAAGAAGGGTTTGAATTAATAAAAGATGAAAAAAATTACGAAAGAGAAGAATATAAAGAGTAATTATTCTCTTCCACTCATTTTTAGAATTAAGATAAACATTAAATTCAAAAAAGGGATTAAAATATAAGTCCCTAATTTTGCAATTTTTTCTAAGATTGGAGAACTTGAGAAAGAACTTAAAATGGAAATAGTGGATACAAATAACAAAGGAATTGCCACTACTAAAATAACATATAAATCACTAAAAACATCTAAAGAGCTAGTATATTTTTCTTTGTTATATTTATATTCTAAAATAGCCTCTTGAGATTTTTGTTGTAAATAATTTGTTATATCACCTCCGCTTTTGGTTAAATAAACAATAGATCTTAAAATATCAGCCAATTCATCAGATGGTGTTTGTTCACCCACTAATTTCAAAGCATCTGTTAGACTCATATTAAATTCTTCAACCAGACTAATAATTTTTTGAAATTCTTCTGCCAAATCTTTATAATCTTTAGTTTCAGCAATCATTTTAATTACATAGTAAAAATTGATTCCTGAGGAACTAATAGCTGCCATGTGAATCAAAGCAAAAGGTAAATAAGCATTAATTTTTCTTCTCTTTTCATTAAAGGAATAAAAAGGATAAGTTAAAAGGATCATAATAACTAAAACTCCTAAAAATGTTAAAAATAAAAGAGTTTTTTTAAAAAATTCTAAAGAGATCTTTTTCATAAAAAATAAAAAAGACAATGCTAGAAAAATAACGCTCAAATAAGAAAGGAGAAAAAAAGATAGAATATATACAACACTTAATAAATTTCTCTGAAAAGGAGTTAAATCAAATTTTCTCAAATAATTATAAATCCATAAATAAAAATCAGGCAATAAATTAAGGAAAAAATTAAATAATTTGTCGAAAGATTTTAAATTAGTTAAGCTAATAGCTTTCCTTACCTTTCTTTTCTTTTTTTCTTTGGATATAAAATCTTTAACATCTTTTCTTTTTTTAGAATTTTTCTCTTTCAATTTTTGGTGTAGTTTTCTTTTTATGATTATTTTATCTCCTAAAAAACGATTTATTTGTTTAGCTCGATTTTCTCTTTTTAATTTATAATAATGGCTAATTACAGGAATATTTGAATTAGCTAATTTATGTTCTTTTTTATATTTTTCAATTAGGGAAAGGATTTTTGTAATATGGTTCGTTAATAAAATAATTTCATTTTTTAATTCCAAATACTCTTCTCTAGTATAATAACCCTTCTTAAATTTTAAATCTTCTACTTCTTTAAGTTTTTCTAAAATTTCTAGTTCTTTATTAAGAGCTTCTTCTATTTTTTTAATTCTTTCTAAATCCAATTAAAAATAAAGTATTGTTGAATAAAAAATTTTAATTTTCACTCTTAAAGGACAAAAATTTTTCTATCATTTATAAAGGTTTTCTTTTTCATTCCTTATGAATTTAAAGGATTATGTCAAAAAGTTAATAGAAAAACAAAAAAAAGAAAAAGTTAAAATTAATGTGTTAGTGCATAATGATTTGGATGGCACAGGTTGTTTGTATCTTATTAATAAAGTCTTTAAAAACGCCGAAGTAAATTTTAAAAAAGTAAGCTATTCAAAATTGGTTGAAAAATTTAATGAATTGGCTTTAGATTTAGAAGAAAATAATAAAGAATTACTTATTGTATGCGATTTAGGTCTAAATAAAAGAATATTGGATAAATTAAACTTAAAAGCTGTAAAAGGAAAATTGTTATGGTTAGACCATCATATCTGGGATAAAGAATTAAAGAAAAAATTGTCTGAATATGGGGAAATTGTAATTAATAAAAAAACATGTGCAACAGGTATTGTTTTTAATTATTTTAAGGAATTTTTGAATTTTTCAGAATTTGATAAAAACTTGAAAGAAATCATTTGTGATTTTGATTTGTGGAAGTTAAAGAAAAAAATTAGTTGGAAATTATCTTTAGCTTTAATTAATTATAATCTAGAAAGATTTAGGAAGGAAAAATTAGAAAAAGGAATTCTCTTCGATGAAGAACTGGAAAAAAATTACTTGAAAAACTTGAGGAAATTTGAGAATTTAGTAAAAAAATTTGAAAAAGATGGAGAAGTTCTAAAAACAAAAAGAGGTAAATTATTAATGGCTTTTTCTAATAAAAAGAACATGATTTTTATTTCTCATTTGTATGAAATGTTGAAAAATAAATATGACGGGTTTATTTTAGTAGGAGAAAGTGGAAAAATTAGCTTAAGAGGAAAAATACAAGTAAATGATATTGCCCAAGAATTTGGAGGAGGAGGACATTTGAATGCCGCAGGTGGCTTAGTAAATTACTCAAAGCTACAAAAATTCTTAAATAAGATACTTTTTAAGCTAAGAATTTATCCAAAAAAGGAAGAAATCAAAAAAAGAATTTTAAAGATTACAGAAAAAGAAAATAAAAAATAATTTTTTAACTCTTAACTTACTGTAGTTTCATAAACTCTTGTACCTCCCTGAGCAGGATCTGAATAGAACAAGAACCACTTAGTACCTTTTTTAAAGCACTCATCACTTATATTCCAACTATCTTTTGTTACTTCAATACTTGAAAGTAAATTATAAACACCTGTACCTTCTAGAACGAAAATTGCCTGGTCTACAACATAACCATCATCTTCAGGATTACAAATTTTTAATTGTGTGGAGTTTATTTTACCGTCCTGTAACAATTTTAAACAAGTAACTTTTGCATATCGTGTTGGATCTTTTTCACATTCTAAATATAAAGCATTTAGATCACTTTTCTTAAAAGAAACTTTTGGAGAAATTACCAATTCATCAATACTTACAGTATTTACTTTTCCTGCCACTGCCGAAATACTCATAGATGCTACTGTAAAAGGTGCTCCTTGTTTTACACTAGTTGCTTGTTTAGTTGATTTACTTGTAATACTGTTAATAACTACTACCAACCCTAAAGTAATAGCAATTAAAGAAACGTACCAAATATATTCTGGAATTGCCGCTTTTTTTATTTTTCTTTTTTGACCCATAATATTTTTATGGAATTAAAATTCTTAATAAAAATGTATTACCACTTAAAGGTCAAAAATTAGATTTGTTATCCTAGCGTTAGATTAAAATTTTATAAAGAATTAAAAGATTCAAAAAATAGACAGACAATGGCCTTTATACAATTTTTAACAAAATATTGGAAACAAATTATTGCTCTTGTTTTACTTATATGGACTATAGGGGCTTTTGTTTTTTTTCTGTTAAAAACTAATTATTTGAAAAAAAAGAAAGTAGAAGCAATGCTTAATGAGTCAACCATAATTATTTATAACGACGAGATTAATAGACCTCCTCTTTAAAAAACTTTATAAATATTTTATTGCATAAATTAGTTAATAATGGATGAAAAAGTAAAGCAGATTTTGTTAGATGTTTTAGATAATTTAAATGACAGTAAGTACGAATTAGAAAATTTGAATGCTGAAGAGTTAAAAAATGAGATTGAAGAAGTAATTTATGGGTTGGAAGAATTAATTGACAAATTAGAGAATTTATTAAAATAATTGGCTATTCTAAATTTAATTCTTTTTCTGGGTGAGAGTGTGGAATGTGAGTTATGTGGTAAAAAAACAAATAAATTATTCCATGTTATTATTGAAGGTGTTTCTTTGCAAGTTTGCGAAAATTGTGCTAAATTTGGAAAAATAAAAAAAGAAAAAATCATTAGTAATAAAGCTCATTTAAAAAATGAAGATGTTGAATTAAAAGAAATTAGAGAAAAAGAAGTGATTATCTCTCCAAAAGCCAAAGATTTATTAAGGAAATATAGAGAGGAAAGAGGATTAACTAGAGAAGAATTAGCTAAAGCATTAAATGTTAAAGTAAATTTAATAGAGAAAATTGAAAGAGGAATAACTGATTTAGATTTAAAAGATGTAGAAAAAATTGAAAAAAAGTTAAAATTAAAATTAACAGAAGAGGTTGTTATTGACTACGATCCAAAACAAAAACAATTTGATGAAAACGAAACTTTAACTGTAGGTGATGTCGTTAAGTTAATAGTTAAATAGTAGATAGTAGTTAAATTGCTATATCAAAATTTAAATCATATTCTTTTAGACAACCTTTATATTTATTTTTGACGATAATCATTTTTTTCTCCAAAATCTTCTTTAGGACGTTTAATTTTTCCTCTATTGTTTTAATATCATTTAAAATTTCTTTTTTATTTAAAAATAAGGCGTTATGTAAATAAACTACAGAAACGCCTAATCTTGCCAAGACAACATCATCATAATTTTTCCAAAAGAGTTTTTTTTCTTTTAGTATTAACCTTCTAAAAATTAATTCACCTTTTTCACAGTTTATTTTATATTTTTCCGTTTTTGGAAATACATACTTTTTTGTCTTTTCTAAGATTCTCCTTTGAATTTCTTGTAAAAACCCTTTTATTTTTTTTCTATCTATTTTTTTATCTGAAAAGAAGAAAATAAAGAATTCGTCCCCTAAACCAGCTATTACAAATTGGTAAAGTTCTTTATTATTTTTTAAATCCTTGCTATTTTTTAAAAAAACATAATCATTAGCAGTCTCAAAGAAAGTGTTTATTATTTCATTATATATTTCATCATATTCGTTTGGAAATACATAAAAGTTAAATGCATTAAAACCATCAAGCTCTAAAAATGCTGAATCAACATATAAATGTTCAAAATCGTTATATTTAAAAAGACAATTTATAAAATTAACAATACCTTTTTCAAAGGTTCCTTCTTTACCATCAAGTATTAAATAAAAATTTCTTTTTCCAAATTTTATAAAAACATTTTTCAATACTTCTTCAAGATTCTTATTGGCAATTAAATAAAGCTGTCTTCTAAAAAAAGTAAAGGTTTTTTCATTAACATGTAATTTATTTGTTAAAGGTATTGTTAAATTTAATATCTCAAGTTTTTCAACAAAATTATTTATTTCCTTAATTAATTTCTCTTTTACTTCATTTACTTTTTTTAAATCTTTGATTTTTATATTCTCATCAAGATTCTTAATATCCCTCTCTATTTCCTTAGCATAACTCCTTAATTCGCTGTTTAAAAAAGGATAAAAAGGTTGTATAACACTTTGAAACCATATTAGAAGATCCTTAAAAAAATCTTCAATTTCTTTTAATTTTTTATTATCCATTAACTCCAATTTAAAATAATTCTCCTTTTTATTAATCATCGTGTTTATTTTTTCTTTTTTAAACAATTCTCCAATAACCAAAATTATTTCAATCCACAAGTAATAGGAAATCGCATATAACAAGAAAAATTCGTGTTCGTTTTTACTTTTAAAATATAAAGCTTTCGTTAATAAAGGGCTTTTCTTGACTTTTTTGTATAATTCTTTATAATCACTACTTAAAACCTTTTCTTTTAATTTAAAATCTAATTTATTATTTAAGATACTAGACAATTCTTTTAAATCATTCTCAATTTCCAAATTTTTCCCCTTTAGAATTTCTTGAATTTTACCACGTATTTTCATTAGGTTATTCTCTAAGATAATCTCCTTTGCAAATAATTCTTCTATGTCATCAATTTTCAGTATTTTTTCTTCAATAAATATTATTTTATTACTATTTTTTATTACTTTTCTCTCTATTTCTCCAATCTTATTCTTTTCCAGTGGTTCAGAAGTAAATGCTATTATTTTCCCACCTGTCTCTAAAATATATAAGGATTTGTAATTTCTTAAAAGCTCAAATATTTTAGATTTTAACCTAGAACCTATTTCATAGCCGTATTTTTTATTTAAGTAAGTTAAATCAAGTGTTATTCCATATAAATAAATTGTCTCTTTTTTATTTAATTTGTTTAACACTTCTTTAGCCAATTTCAATAGCTCATTGTCTCTTTCATCTATTAACTTACTACCATCTGAATTCCTTGAAAATAAAATAGCAAATTTTTCAAATAAATTTATGTTCAATTTTATTTATTTACAAAAATAATTTTTTAAATTTAATTTTTCTCTTTATTTATGGGTATTAACTTAACAGAATTAGTTAAACCATTTAAAAAAGAAATTTCCTTGGAAGAGTTAAATGGGAAAGTCATCGCAATAGATGCTTTTAACACACTATATCAATTCTTAGCAACAATTAGACAAATTGATGGAACACCTCTAATGAATAAAGAGGGTAAAATTACTTCCCATTTATCTGGTTTATTTTATAGAACCATTAATTTAATTGAAAATGGAATTAAACCTGTTTATGTTTTTGATGGAAAAGCCCCAGAGTTTAAAAGAGAAGAAAGAGAAAGAAGAGAGAAAATTAAAGAAAAGTATAAAGAAAAGTTAGAAATAGCCAAAATGGAAGGAGAAAGAGATTTAAAAAAATATGCACAAGCATTAGCAAAATTAAATAATGAAATGGTTGAAGAAAGTAAAGAACTAATAAAGGCAATGGGTTTACCAGTTGTTCAAGCTCCTAGTGAAGGAGAAGCAGAAGCTGCTTATTTAGTTAAAAGTAATAAAGTTAATTTAGCAGCTAGTCAAGATTATGATTCTTTAATTTTTGGCGCTCCTTTCTTAGTTAGGAATCTAAATATTGTTGGAAAAAGAAAAGTTGCAAATAAAAACATTTATGAAGAAATAAAGCCTGAATTATTAGAAAGAAAGAAAATTTTAGAAGGTTTGAAAATTAATGAAGATCAGTTAATTGTTCTTTCCTTATTAATAGGAACTGACTTTAATCCAGGAGGAATAAGAGGAATAGGTCCAAAAAAAGCTTTAGAGTTAGTTAAAAAATTTGGAAATAATTTTGATTTATTATTCAAGTTTGTTAAATGGGAAGAAAATTTTTCAATTGATTGGAAAGAAATATTTAATTTTTTTAAGAACCCTCCAGTAATTGATTATGAGATTAAATTTGGAAAAGTTGAAGAGGACAAAATAATTGAAATTTTGGTTGAAAAAAACGATTTTTCAAAAGAAAGAGTTATTAAATATATTGAAATTTTAAAAAAACATATGAACGTTAAACAACAAAACGTTCTGGATTTTTTCAAAAAGAAGTGATTTAAAAATCTTCATAAGGAAGTAAATAAATAAATAAAAAAGCAAAAACGACAATTAAAAGCAAAATAAATATAATCTTCCTTATATAACTTATTGTTTTTTCAAATTTCTTTTCTTCCACTATTTGTGGTTGGAAAGTATAAATTGTTTTATTTTCGTAAATAATTGTATAATTAGAGAAAGGGAGTTTTAGGTTAATTAAGTAATTACCTAACTCAATTTTTTTAGATTCTGTTTTATTGTTTAATTCGTATATTATCGTAATATTATAATCTCTATCGTAAGGATTTTTTAAAAAAACCTCGCTAATTTTAACTTTCTTTTGGAACTCGTCCGCTAAAGCGTAAAAGAATTTACTATAATTTAGGTTTATTCTTTTTTCACATAATCTTCCATCTATGTAAATCTTTAAATCAAAAATTCCTGCTGGATAAAAAGTTGGAAAGTCTATATAATAAAACCTTTCCTTTAAATAAGGCAACAAATCTGAATCAAAATACTTAATTTTAGGATTATAAACATTACCATCTTGATCCTTTATAATTAAATCAAACTTTAAATAATAAGGGAAGTTATTTTCTACTATCTGAACATCACAATAAGCAGGAGAAGGTTTTATTATTAAAAAATCCTTAAAAACCTTACAAAACCTACCATCACAAAGTTTTAAAGTTATTGGCAAAGCCCCTATTGGGTAAAATTTTGTTAAATTAATTTTGTTTGTTCCAGGATTTAATTGAAAAACATCACTTCCTATTTTTAAAAAACCATTATATTGTGTAGTTATTGTTAAAACATTGTTTCCTGTTAATATCAATTCTTTTGGGGTTATTACATAAGCAATTTCATCATTAAACTTAATTTTTTTTTCTTCTGTTTTTGTTTTATTGTTTATTGTGTAAAACGCTTTTAAAATTACAGTTTCATTATTATTTAATTTTTTTATTGAAAAAGAACCATAACAACTATAAGCCGTTTTATTTAAAGGAATTACTTCTAGTTTACAACTATCAGGAATTGTTTTATTTTCGTAAATCAAATAAAAAATTGTTAATGAAAGGGAATTCTCTTTAGTGTAGATTGCCAAATTAGAATTTAATGTATTTAAAACTAAGTTAAGTAAAATAAAAAAAGAAAAAAAAGTTAAAAATACCTTACTTTTTGCTTTCATTTATCTTTTAGCTTAATTCAACAATTAATGTCTTATGATCATAAATTTCATTACTTTCGCAATCATCTGGAATATTATTTCCATTGTAATTACCTTTACATACATAAATTTTGAATATATAATTTCCCGCATTCTTACCTTTTGGCCCATTAACAATTAAAGCATCTTTATATGTTGAAGCACTTTTAACAACAGTTGGCTTAAGCCATTGTAAAAACCATTTCTTTTTTTCTTCATCATTACAATTCCAATTAGGATCTCCAGTACTACTTACACAATTAATTGCCATGTAAAATGTTTGATCTTGATTGTCAAAATTTTGAACATAATAACCAATAGCCTGTACTTCCCCAATCTTTAATTGGATCTTGTCTTTAGCTAAAAAAAATCTAGCATTAGGATCCTCTACTACTAAAGAATTAATTGCTTGTTTTGTAATCTCATTCATTTCTTTTGTCTGTGAAGTCAAACCACCAAAGAAATTTTTAATCCAAGCAATTGCCAATATTAATAAAACAAAACCGATAGCTACCACTATAATCATATTTATTGGCAAAGACATTGACTTTTTTATTTTCCCTTTCTTCTTACTTACCATTTTCAATTCTGAAAATTTTTAGTTTTTAAAATTATTTTGTTTACTTATAGTAGTTACAAATTATTATAAAAAATAAACGAAAATGTTTTTTAATTATGGGGGAACTTAATTTTAGTGATGCTTTTCAATATTTAGTTAACTCAGGTTTTATTGATTATGTTGTTTCTTTTATTTTAATTTTTACGGTTGTTTTTTATATATTAAGAATAATTCCTTTATTTAAAAAACATAAAGGAGCAAATCAACTAATTTCTTTTGCTATAGCCTTAATTTTTATATCCAATCAAAATTACGTAAGAGTTGTTAAGTATATAATCTATGATTATTCAACAATAATAATAACTACTCTTTTAATTGCTATGATTGTATCTTTTATTTTATACGTACAAGCAAATTATAGTAAAGGAGAAAACGAAGGTAAATGAAGGAAAAAAGTAAAATAAAAGACAAAAAGGTGGAAAAATGTCTGAAAATGGGAAAAAAGAAGAAAAACAAAGAGAAAATAAAGATCTTAAACCTTTTTTAGTAGGATTAGGTGTTCTTTTATTAGCATCTATTGCAATTTATAATTATGACACTCAATTAAGTTTTACAAATGGTGAAGAAGGTAGTTTTTTATATAGAGCTTTTTATGCAATAGCAGGAGCACTAGGAGCTATTGCCAATCTACTTAAAAAAGCTATTGATGAGATTACTTCCCATTTAGGAACAGAATTTTGGAGTGTTTTAGTTGTTTTAATAGTATTTGTTGTATTAGCAGTATATATATCAAAAGAATAAATAAAATGTTACCAATTCCTGAAAGTTTGGCAAAAGTACTTTTCTCAATTGTTTTGTTCATTTTTTTAATGACTTTGTCTTATGTTGTACTAGGAAGTTTACAACTTCTAAAAGACAATAAAGGATTAAAAACAATATTAAGTTTTTCTTTCTCTTTCTTAATCCTTTATTTCATCCTTTTTTCACCTTTTGGAAAATACTTTACAGAGGTTGTTTTACCTTTCGTTTTAATAGGATTTTTCTTTTTAGTTTTAGTTAGTGCTTTATTCCCTACTGTTGGAGTAAAATTTGGGGAAAAAGAGGAAGAAAATTCTTTTATTTCAATAAATTCAACAATTATTATGTGGGCAGGCATAGCAATTTTACTTATTAGTATTCTAGCAGCTTTTAGACAAATGGGTTATAGTGTTGTCGACAAACTTCTAACACCTTCAGTATTTGGAGTTTTATTATTCTTCTTAATGGCTTATTTTGTTATACTAAGCTTCGAAAGTGAGGGGAGTAAATAGTCAAAATAAAAAGAACTATTGTTTTTTAACTTTTTCAATTAGATAATCTAAATTAGGAAAATCTAAGGAATTTTCAATTTCTTGAATAATTTTTGCTACAAATAGTTCATCTTTTCTACTTTCTCCTTTAATCCAAACAACACCATTTTGCCCAACAATTATTTCAGTATTGGTTTTTTCTTTTAACTCATTAACATTTTTTCCTTTTTTTCCCAGAATCTTAGCCACTTTAGCAGGAGAAACAAAAGTTATCAAACCACCTTTTAATTTCTTTATAGGACTATCCTTAACACTAACTCTGACAGTTTTATTTCTTGTTACTCTAATAACTTTAGCCAAAATTACATCGCCTACATCATAAATTTTTGACAAATCAACTTCATCAGGATTTAATCTTTCACTTACAGCATCTCTTAAAAACAAAACTGCTGAAAAAGGACTATTAATATCAACTAACCAAGAAGTAGGCATTACCTCCTTTATTTCCCCAATAACCAAATCTCCTTCCTCTGGCAAATATTGCTTATTTAAAGGAATAACTCTTATTGTGTTATCTTTAATCTCAACAATCCCATAAAATTTTGAAATTATCTCTTCATTTTCTCTATAAACACCTTTTAAAGGAAAAATATTAATTCCTTTAGCTAAAACTTGCCCGGGATAAACAATTTCTTTATTTTTGACAAAAATCTCTACCATCATCTCACCTTAGGATTTAGTTTAAAATCTTTTAATTATTTTTATAAGTTTTTTTGTAAATTTTCTTTATGGATAAAAAAGAAAAAGATTTAATATTAGAAGACTTAAAAGACGAAAGTGTTCAAATAGAGATTAGGAAAATCCCTTTACCAAAAGATGATGAAGTTATAGGTATTGTAGAAAGCAGACTAGGAGGACCAAGAATGAGGGTAAAGTGTTTTGATGGAAAAACAAGAATTGGTAGAGTTCCTGGAAGATTACAAAGGAAATTATGGATTAAAGAAGGAGATTATGTACTATGTAAACCATGGGAATTACAAAAAGATGAAAGATGTGATATAATTTATAAATACACAAAAACCCAAGTCAATCATCTAAAAGCAAAAGGGATTATTAATGAAGTAGAAGACTCGTTCTTTGAAGAAGAATTTTAACTAGTTAAAAAATTCAACCTTTTAATTTTTTCAAAACTTTTATATAGAGAATTCCTATAAAAGTTGTATAGGTCTTTTAACCTTGTAAAAATAACATTTATTTTGTCTTTAACAAACACTCCATTCTCTTTAAATTTTTCAATTTTCTCTTTATAGAGACCTCTAAACTTTTCTCTCACTTTTGAATACAAACCTTTAAGTGGTTTAATATACTTATCTTCTAAATAATCAAAGAAATTATTTTCAAAAACATTATAACTTCTATCTTTTAAATTTTCTTTTTTAACTTCCTGTTCTACATCAGTTATTCCATAAATATTTCCTATTTTATCAATAAACCGTTCTTTATTCAAGGAATAAAAAGAATTGTTTCCTAAATGTATAAATATTGGAGCCCTATCATAAGTAGGTGTGGATAAATTAGCATAAAAAGTTTCAGAAGAGTTTAATTCACTTACTTCATTACCATTTATATCATAAACTCTATTGAAACCTTCCAAATGACCTCCTATGGCAAAAGGAATATTGTTTTCTTTAATTAATTTTCCTAACCAAGGGTCTCCCACATGTTTATCAATTAATTCAATTTTACCTTCTCTTAAAAGTTGTTCTAAGGTTTTTTTATTTATTGCAAATAAAGGAATTTCTTCTCCTTTTTTAACAACATTACTATTAAAATTTAAATCTTCTTTAACTTTAATATACTTTGCAACATCAATATCTAAACCTTCAATATAAGGAGGGTCGTGGGAAATAATTAAATCTATTTTCTTATCCCTAAATTTCTCATATATCTCTTTCGGATTTATATTATAAATAAAAGAATTGTTTAAAAAATTTATTTCACTTAAGATAGATTGAATTTCTTTGCTATCTCCTTTTTCTAAAGCCTGGAAATAAAGAATTTTTAACTTTCTATAATGCTCTACTAATTCATTTACTTCCTTATCACTCATTTTCCTAAACTTTTTATTTTCTATAGCATAAAAACCAGAAGGTAATTCTTCATTTCTAGTAATATTACCAGGTTTTATCAACCTATAAGCACCAGGAACAAATAAAATTCTTTTACCATTTAATTCCTTAATCTCAGGATCTATTACATAATGAACATTAGGATATTTTTCTTCGATGCTTTTTTGACTCAAAACTTCAAAAATGTTTTCATGATTTCCTTGATTAATTATTATTTGAGGAAGTTTTTCACTTTTTAACTCTTCTAAAGCCTTATACAAAGAGTTTAAATGATAAATATAATCCCCATTTAAAACAATAAAAAAATTATTTTCACTGGCTGTTTTTAAAGTTTCTTTAAAAAGCCTATAACTCTCTTCCTGACTAATTCTATGTTGTAGATCAGATAAATACACTAAATTTAGAATGTCTTTTATCTTATTTTCTAAACCCACTATTTATCATACTTTTTTTGTTTTATAAATATTTATTCTAAAAATAAAATAACTATATTCTTGAGAACAACAAATCATTTCTAACTTTTTTAATAAATTTAAAACCCTTATTCTTAAACAAGTTTTTCCAATATTTTTCTCCTTTTGATTTATACATAACGCTATGTATTTGCATATTTTTTAAACTTAAGATTCTTAGCACACTTTCTTCTTCCAAATTCTGTAAAGAAGAACATGAAATCAAAATATTTCTTTTATTATTCTCAATTTTCTTAAAACAAAAATTATTTAAATCACAATTAATCAAAAAATCGTAGATGTTTTTGTTTTTATTAATTTTTAAAGAATTAAAAGATAAATCCAAACCAAATAACTTTATTTTTCTACCTTTTATCTTTTTTAAAAAAAATAAATCATTAAATCCGACACCACAGCCTAAATCAAAGATTACCAACTTTTTTTCTCTAGAATTATTTAAATAATTAATTAATTCTTCCAACAAAGTAAACCATTTCTCTCTTTGCTCTTCTCCATAAAGTTCTTCATAGTTAAAAGCTAATTGGTCATAGAATTCCATGACTTGTTTAGTCCTTTCTAACATTGTTTATTCCTTTAGAATAATTAAAGTGCGCCCGCCGGGATTCGAACCCGGGCCATTGGCTTGGAAGGCCAAGGTACTGCCACTATACTACGGGCGCTTTTGAACTAAATTAGAATAATGGAAAATTTTATAAAACTTATTTGTCTGAATGTTGTAAGTATTGTATTTTTTCTCCTTCAGAATAAACAAATTCCTCTTGAACTTTGTAATCAGCTAAACTTTCCAAAGGAGCCCCACAATTACTACAAATAAAAGAGTTCTCCATAGCTTCAAAATAGTCAAATGTTGTGTTGCAGAAGGAACATACAAAATTTGAGTTTTCTGAAAATATTTGAGAAGATATTTCCTTTTCTTCACTTTTTTTAGACTCTAAGAACCTTTCAATTTCCTTAAAGTTTACATGCCAAGAATTTACATACCAGCCCTTTTCATTGACCTTCCAGAATTTTGAGAAAACAAGATTTTGATTTTGGAGATGATAAAGAATTTTTCTCACATCATGGACATCTTTTTTCAGAATTTGGGCGATGAGGTTTTCATCCTTTCTTTCTCCAGAAATATCGGAATGAATCAAGACTTCTAAGACTAATAAATAATCCTTGGCTAAATAGGGTTCTAACTTGGCTAAATATTCTTCTTTAATCCCCATTCTCTCACCATTTTAGAATATAATTTTGTCAATAATGAGCGTACTAATATCTAAGAAAAAAATTTTATAAATTTAATCTTACCTAAGCTTTATAAATAGTTGATAACCACAATTTTTGCAGACACTTATTTTATAATTTTTATTAACCCTATATTTTAAATCCAAAGAAAAACATTTTACACAAATTTTAGTTTCCTTTTTTCTTAATTTATTTTCCAATTCCCTAATTCTCAAAGCAATTTGTTTTTTTAATTCTTTATCTTCTACTTCCTTAATTAAAGAAAGTAATTGTCTATAATAATTTTTATAAAAACTCTCTTTTGCTTTTAAGTAACTTTTAACTTTCTTTTTTTTCATTTTAAGAAAAAATAAAAAATTAAACTTTACCAAAATGTTTCTTGTATTTATCAATACCTGCTAAAATAGCTTCTTCTGCTTTTTCTTTTCCAAAGAATCCCAAAACTTTTGTTTCTTTTCCTTGTAATTCTTTGTATCTATTAAAGAAATGTTCAATTTCCTTCAACAAATGTTGAGGCAAATCACTAATATCCTCAACTTCGTTAAATCTTGGATCTTTTGCTGGAACAGCTATTACTTTATCGTCTATTTCCCCACTATCTTCCATTTTCATTAATCCTATCGGCCTTACATCAACTAGAACTCCAGGATGCCAAGGTTCATAAGAGATAACTAAAACGTCTAAAGGATCTCCATCCTCCCACCAAGTTTGTGGAAAGAAGCCATAGTTAGCAGGATAAACGAAAGGGGAATAAAGAACTCTATCAATTTTGATCAAACCTGTTTCTTTGTCAACTTCATACTTAACCCTGCTACCTTGTGGGATTTCAATAACTGCTGTAGCAATTTTTGGAACTTTGCTTCCTATGTCTATATCCAAAATGTTTTTCATTTTAATTAAAAAATGTACTTAAAAATTATAAATATTTTCTAACCTTATTTATTAATGACTGCTCAAGAAATTAAAAATAAAGAAGTTAAAGAAAAAAACGAAAATATGTTAGAAGAAGAATTTTTTGAAATTGATGAGAATGAAATAAACTATGGTTTAAAAGAAGAAGAACTTGAACAAATTGAAGAGGAATTGTTTGCTCAACTAGATGAAGAAGAATTAGAGGAATAAATTTTACTTATTATATTTTTATTGTTTTATTTCTAAATGATTCTTAATAAATAACTAGAAATTTTTATCCTTCAAACCTGTTAATTATATCTAAAAAAATAAAAAATTAATGTTGAGGTCTTTGACTTAATAAATAAGGCATCCTCAAAAACATTTTTGGATAGCCTTTTGTTTTTTCTTTAATTAATTTAATTAGCTCTTCAACTTTCATTTTTTTCTCTTTCTCCTCTTCTCTATCTCTTACTGTCAAAACATTTTCTTTAATTTCTTTATCACCAACAATTACAATATAATTAACCCATTCTTTCTCGGCTTCAGCAATTTTCTTACCAATTCTTTCATCCCTGTCATCCAAATCAACCCTAATACCTTCAGCATTTATTTTATCAAATACTTCTTTTGCTTTTTCTAAATGTTTCTCACTTACAGGAATTACTCTAACTTGAATTGGAGCAATCCATAGAGGCAATACTGGTTTTTTCCCCTCTTTAATAAATCTTTCCAAAGCTTTATCAAAAATAGCATATAAAAATCTATCAACAGTTCCCAAAATTGCTGTATGTAAAATAGTAACACCTTTTTCTTTCCCATTTTCGTCTTTATAAGTAATTCCAAACCTTTCCCAATTTCCAATATCTATTTGAACAGTACCTATTTCCCTTACCTTATTTTTATTATCAATAATGTTATATTCAATATTAATTGTCCAATATCTTTTATCTTCTTTTGGATAAATATAAACTAAAATAGGTCTATTAACTGATTTGGCAATTGTTTTTAAATAATCCCTATACTTTCCAAAAACTTCTTCGTTTGTTACATTAATTAACAACCAATACTTTTTTCCAATTTTATTCTCCATTTCGTCCATAATTATTTCATGGATTTTTAACATATATTCTTTTCCTTCTTCCTCATTTTTACAAAATATGTGCCAATCAGGCATTGTAAGTTTTCTTAGTCTAAAAAGTAATTCAACCTCTCCTCTCTGCTCATACCTATAAGAATCAGCAATTTCCAACATCCCAAAAGGCAGATGTTTATAACTAAAATTCCAGTCTTTAACCATCGCAAACTGTTGGAAACATGCAGCATATCTTAAAACATATTCTCTTTTATCAGTTTCAACTTTATACATTCTTTCCCCAAATAATTGAGCATGTGTCTTAATCGCAGGGTGGTCTAAAGAGAACATATTTGTACCTTTAATCTCAAAGACATTAATTCCCTTTTTAGAACCTTCTTTAAATACTTGTTGCCTTACATAATCGCTTGCTAAATCGTACATCATTGCAGCTTTTGGGCCTAATCTCATATGTCCACTATCACTTAAAGGCTCCCATTCAAAACCAAATTTATTGAATATGGAGTTATAATCAACATTAATTTTTATACTAGTATCTTTTTTCAATACTTCCTTTTCAATTAAAGTTTTTAGTTCTTTACTAAATTTACCTTCTTCAACTAGCTTTAAAGCTTCCTCAACACTTAACTCTTCCCCTTTTTCAGTAATTACTAAAAATCTTCCCTCTTCTTTTTTTACGTTTTCTTTTTCTGTTTTTTTCCCTTTTACATATTCTTCATTAATAGTTTTACTTAATTCACTTAAAGGGTGTCCTTTGACTTTAACCTCAAACTGCTTATACCATCCAAAAGGAGCTTTTTTAACAAAATTAACATTATCCAATAACCTTAAATAAATTCTATTTAACAATTCTCTAGCTTTGTTAGGGCTTTCCAGATTACTGCTTAAGTGTGCATAAGGATATAAAACAATTGACTTGGCCCCAACTTTTCTATAAACTTCTAAGATCTCATCAACAATAAAGTCTAAATATTTTTCATCCCCTTTCTCAATAGAAATCAACACAACTAAAGGTTCATTTAATTCTTCAATCTCTATTTTCTCATCTTTCTCTTTTAGAGCTTCTTTTAATGGTTTAACTTTTATATAATCAGCATGCCAAAACAAAAGTTTCATAAAGCAAAAAAACAAAAATTTTTATAAAAGTATTTAGTTTTTTTATTATGTGATTAAAAAGAAATCTCTTTTAGATTTACTAAACTTCTTCCTTTTAATGACTTTTTCTTTGATTTTACTAACAATTTCATGGATTTTAATAAATGATAATGAAAAAAACCTGGAAAAATTAAAAGAAAAACACTTATTTTTTATATTAAATGAAAAAGCTAAAGTTTTAATCTTAAATCCAAAAAGTTTGGAATTTATTGATTTATTGTGTAATTCACCTTTTGAAAGGAAAGAAAAAGAATATTACTTAAAATATTTAAAAGAGTACCTAGAAGATTTTAATCTTGAAATAAAAATAGTTTGCTTAAATAAAGAAACCTATAAAATAAGAAATAATTGTGAAAAGAAAGTAAAAAATGAAATTATTGAATTCCCAGACTATGAAATAAAACTTACTATTTGTGATTTAGATTAAAAATCACAAAATCTTTATCATTTAAATATTTCTGTTTTAATAAAAATAATAAATTACTACCTACTGCTTTTTTTGCTTCTAAAGGATTTAAACCCAATAATTGGCCAAAAGCTCTTCTATCAAAAGGATCTAAAGAGAATTTATTTTCATTTAAACTGCAAATAATTGGTAAAAATTGAGATTTTTTCTTCTTCACTATTTTAATATTTTGTCTAAATCTTCCAAGAATTTGTTGTTTATAAATAAATTCGTTTTTTTCAGTAATATTTTTAAAAAAAGACAATGGAAAAAGCAAACCTTTTTTTTGTTTTGGTAAATAAGCCAAAGAAGTGTTAAACAAAGAATTTCTAAATTCCATTTTATCTTCTTTTTCTCTAAAATCTAAAAGAAATAAATCAAATCTTTCAATATTCTCCTTGAACTCTAAAATTTCTCTAAAAATTCCCAACGACAAATATTTACTTGAAGGCTTTAAAGAAATATATACTTCTAAAAAATTATCTTTTATTTTTGGTTTTTTTAATTCTTCCTTATCTTTGCAAAGAAAAAAAACACCAGAATAATTATTTTCTTTTAGTTTTCTTATTTGCTTGTTTCTATTTTCTAAAAAAATCAAGTCAAAATACATTTTACTTTTTATTTTTAACTATTTCATTAGCAATTTTGTCTAAAAAACTCCTTCCTTCATCTGTAACAACTCTTCCTTTATAAGTAACATTACCTTTTTTAATCTCAACTTGTTTAACTAAACCTGCTTTTTCTAATTGTTGTAAGATAGTTCTAATAATTTTTCCGCTTGCTTTATAATGTCTTTCAGGAGCATGTCCTTTATTTTTCCTATTACCATACCTTGTCCTTAACCTAGACACACCAACAGGTCCATTAATATAAACCTGCCTTAAAATAGCAGCAGCTCTAATTTGCCACCAATTATCTTGCTCAGGAGGTCTTTCTCTTCCACTACCTGTTTTAACAAATTTTGCCCACTCAGGCATCTCTATTCCTCTTTCTTTCAATTTTTCAGCAGCTTTTTCAATTAATTCGTAAGGATAAACATCATATACTGTAACCATAAAGAAGGTTATAGAAAAAATTTATAAAGGTTCCTATAGTTTATTAAGAAATACTGAAAAAGGGGGAGTAGTTTAGCTGGCAGAACATGGGACTCCAGATCCCAAGACCAGGGTTCAAATCCCTGCTCCCCCATTTAGAAATTATAAATTCTTTAATCTTTTTTGGTACAAAATATAAAAAGTAATAAAGACTAAATTACCAAAATCAAATTTTTTTTCCTTTTAAATTTTCTTCCCAAGTTAAAATTGAATGTGTATATTCATTTTCATCTTTAATACCTCTTTTTAATTCTGTTATATGTGCTTCTTTAGCTTTTATTTCTTTCAAAATAAAGTCCACAGCTTTTTCTGGTTCTGCTTTAGTTCCACATGTATAAACATCAATTGCAGCGTATCCCTCTTCTGGCCAAGTATGTATAGAAATATGACTTTCAGCTACAACGACAAATCCACTAACACCTTCTGGATTAAATCTAAAAAAATATACACTTTTAATATCCATCTTACTTAT
Organism: Candidatus Woesearchaeota archaeon; assembly: GCA_964526875.1. GTDB lineage: Archaea > Nanobdellota > Nanobdellia > CAZGMV01 > CAZGMV01 > CAZGMV01. The sequence continues at coordinate 35,888 of CAZGMV010000001.1, forward strand.
TTTAGCAGAATTTATTAAAATTTCCTTTAATTTTTCTAAATTTGTTAAGATTTCTTTATCACAACCAGAAGCTTCAATAATATAATGAAAGCCTATTGTTTTTCCCATAATCAAAAGTAAATATAAATGATTTATAAATAAGAATTTCCTTCTTTCAGTGGTAAATTATCCTACAAAATTATTAAAATCTTCTTTTTTTATTTTTCTTTCTTTACTAATAGTTTTTTCAATAAGATTCAACATTTCTCTTATTTTTTTTTCAAGTTTTTCATCTCTTTTTTCAGCAAATACAAATTTCAATTTATTCAGCAATAAAAATAATTTTTCTTTATTTATTTTTAAAACGACATATCTAAACATTGAATTTTTAAGTTTAAACCATATAGTTTCTGTATTCTTGTCATCTTCTAAATAATAAAGATCTCTAATTCCAAAATTGGAAAAAATAGCTACTTTTCTTGTTTTATTTTCATAGTAAAATTCTTTTTTTATATAATCTTTCTTTAATTCAAAACCTAAACCTACATCTACAATTTGATTTATAGGTATTTCTATTCTCTGAGCAATTTTAATTAAGAAATGGTTAATTAATCCCTGAAAAATTATTGATTCTTTCACTTCATCATAATAGATCTCCACTACTATATAATTAATAAAAATATTTATAAAATTAATTTTTCACAAAGTCAAAAAAATGAATGATAATAAGGAATTTTTTATAAGTTTCTTAAAAAAAATAGAAAAAAATGTTCCTTTAGATGCTTATGTAAGCTATTTTGCTAAAAAAATTAAAAATAAAGAGGAAAGGTTGTTTAAAGTGATTATCTCAACAATACTTTCAGCAAGAACAAAAGATGAAACAACAGCTAAAGTTTCTGAAAGATTATTTAAAAAAGTTAAAAATTGGAAAGATTTAGAAAAAATTTCTTTAGAAGAGATAGAAAAATTAATTTACGGAGTTGGATTTTACAAAAATAAAGCAAAACAACTAAAAAAATTAGCTGAAAAAGTTAAAGAATTAAATTATAAAATTCCTGACACTTTAGAAGGTTTAACTAAACTACCTGGAATTGGAACAAAAACGGCAAATATTATTCTAGCAGAAGGTTTTGAAAAAGAAGGTTTAGCAGTAGATACACATGTTCATAGAATTGTTAATAGGTTAGGAATAATCAGCACTTCAACTCCTGAAGAAAGTGAAAAAGAATTAAAAAAGTTAATTGATAAAAGTAATTGGAGAAAAGTTAATGCTTTATTAGTTTCATTCGGAAGGCAAATTTGTAACGTAAAACCAAAATGTGAAATTTGTTTTTTTAAAGGAGAATGTCCTTATTATAAAAAAATAATGGGAATTAATAAAATTCTAAAAAATTATAACTTTAAAAAAATTAAAAAGAAAGAAATTAGCAACTTAAATTATCCAGGAACTTATGTTTTAAAAATTTATTTAAAAGAAAATAGTAAAATAAAAAATTGGAAGTTAAAAAAGGGTTTTTATTTTTATATAGGTTCTGCAAGAATGAAAAACGGATTAAAAAATAGAATTTCTCACCATTTAAAAGAAAAAGAAAGACTACATTGGCATATAGATTACTTAACAAACAATAAAAATTCGCAAATTAAAGAAATTTTTATTAGCGAAAGATTTGTTGAAAAAGAAGTAGCTAAAGAATTTTTAGAAATTTTAAAATATATAAAAAATTTTGGAAATAGTGATGATAAAAAGAACAAAAGCCATTTATTTTATTTAGAACCTTAATTCCCTAAAAAAGAAAAAATAGAAATTACTCTTTTTCTTCTTCTAATTCACTTAGTTCTTTAATAAATTTAATTTCCATCTCATCTAATTTAATTAACAACTCAACAATTCTAATTTGTAGCCAGATTTTTACTGTTAAATAGAAGAACAACATTATTGTTATTCCAAAGAAAGTGAAATTTAAGCCAATAGTAAAAGGTTTTGTTATTGGATTATTGTTTAAAGTTAAAACAGCAATTAAACTAATTAAAGCAAAATTTATGTAAAATAAACTTAACGAATAATTTAATTTCGTTAATTCATCTAATTTATAATGAACAAAAGTTTTAATTTTTTCTTCTTTAAAAATTGTTTCTAATAATTTCTCTTTTTTAATTCTCCTTTTTGCCTTTTTTAAATCACCATTAACAACTTCCTTTAAAAAATTGTAGATAAACCAATATCTCATTAAGAAAGGTGTTAAGATAATTAATGAAAAAATAACTCCTACAATGAAAAAGAAGTTGCTTTGTTCCATTCTTTAGTTCTTCCTTAATCTTTATAAATTTTTTTTATTTTTTAGATAAACAGTTAAAATTTATAAATAGTTTGTGTTTTTTCTTTTATGTCTTTTATGTCCCTATCTAGTTTACAAAGTAAAAGTATTAAAAAAAAGAAAAAAAAAGCAGTTTCTCCATTAATAGCTACTATTGTTCTAATTTCTTTTACAATTGCAATTGGAAGTTTAGTAATTAACTGGGGTAAGCAATTCATTACAGCACAAACACAAGGTCTACAACAAGCAGGAGTTGAATGTCAGAAGGAAAATATGCAAATAGTAAGTGCTACTTGGGATAGAACAAACAATAAATTAAAATTCATAACAAAAAACATGGGGGAAATAGAATTTAAATTCAAGACAGTTAATGTTTACTTTGATGATGGGACCGTAACTACCTTACCTAGTGCAGGTAATAGTATTAGTGACGGAACTAATAAATGTGGAGGTAATGGAAATAATGGAAAAGATTGTTCTGTAGCCGTTGGGGAAGTTAAAAATTGGAACGTAAAGTTAAATAATGATGCTAATAAGAAGATACAATACATAGAAATCCCTTCCTCCAAGTGTACACAAAACCTTTATTATTTCTACAATGTGCAACAATAAATTTTTTCTTTTTATCTTTAATTTATAAAACTTACTGTTTTGTTTTTATAATGTTAAACAAAGTAAATGATTTC
>CAZGMV010000001.1:38967-46873 GCA_964526875.1 Candidatus Woesearchaeota archaeon
AATTTATAAAACTTACTGTTTTGTTTTTATAATGTTAAACAAAGTAAATGATTTCAAAGGGTTAGAAAAAAATAATTCTGAATTTTCTATGGATATAAAAGATTTTTACATTGAACAATTAGAAAGAGAAAATGCCCTATTGCAACAATCAATAACTCAATTAAGAAGAGAAATAAACAGACTAACAGAAACTCCTTTATTAGTTTGTGAAGTAAAGAGTGTTAACAAAGATAAAGCAATTATTAGAATTCCAAATGGAAATGTTTTTTTAGTAAATATGATGAAAAAACTAGAAGGTAAAATTAAACCAGGGGATTTGGTTTTAGTTAATGATAAATATTTATCAATCGTTGGTTTAGTTCCAAGAAGTTTAAATTCCACTTTCAACACACAAGCTTATATAATCACAGAAAAACCAAATGTTAGCTTTAAAGATGTTATTGGTTTAGACAAGCAAATTGAAGAGATTAAAGATATAATTGAATTGCCTTTAAAACAACCAGAATTGTTTAAAGAATTGAACATTGAAGTTCCAAAAGGAGTATTGCTTTACGGACCTCCAGGAACTGGAAAGACTCTATTGGCTAAAGCAGTTGCTAATGAAAGCAATGCAACTTTTATATACATCTCAGCAAGTGAATTAGTTCAGAAGTTTATAGGAGAAGGGGCTAAATTAGTTAAGGAAATTTTTGAACTAGCAAGAGAAAAAGCTCCTAGTATTGTTTTTATTGATGAAATAGATGCTATTGCTAGCAACAGAGCAGATTTTGGAACTGGAGGAGAAAGGGAAGTGCAAAGAACATTAAATCAACTATTAGTCGAATTAGATGGTTTTAAGGCATTGGATAATGTTAAGGTTATAGCAGCTACAAATAGGGTAGATATTTTAGATCCTGCAATTTTGAGGCCTGGAAGGTTTGATAAGATAATTGAAGTTCCTCTACCAAATGAGAAAGCTAGAGAAGAGTTATTTAGATATTACCTAAATAAAAGCAGATATGATAGAAAAGAGGTAGATTTCAAAAAACTAGCAGAAATTACAGAGGGGTTTAGCGGAGCAGAAATAAAACAAATAGTAACAGAAGCGGGAATAAAAGCTATTAAAAATAAAAGATCAATAATTAAAATGAAGGATCTAGAAGAAACAATTAACAAAATAAAAGAAAGAAAAATGAAAATTGGATTAATTGGAGAAAACAAACTTATTTTTTCCTATGCATAAGCATTTAAAAACTTAATAAAATTTAATTTTTTATTTAATTATGTTTGATTTCCACTGCCATTTTTTTAATAATGAAAAAGTAGATTGGTTTGTTTTGAATACGGGTTTAAACCCTGAAACAAATAAAAAAGTTTTAAAAAGCAATTACTTCAAAGCTTTAGGTATTCATCCAACAGAAGTTTTAAATTGGAAAGAGGACCAAATAGAAGTTGAATTCTACAATATTGAAAAATTGTTAAAAGAAAAAAAGATACATGCAATTGGTGAAGTAGGTTTAGATTTTAAATTTTCGAAAGATCCAAAAATAATTGAATGGCAAAGAGAATTATTTGAAAGGTTTCTTAATCTAGCTGAAATTTATGACGTTCCTATAATAATCCACTCAAGAGAAGCAGAAGAAGAAGTTAGCGAACTATTAAAGACTTACTATAACTTAAAAGCAGTTTTACATTCTTTCAATTATTCAAGACTTGATTTAGTTGAAGATTTAGTAGAAGAAGGTTACTATTTCACTATTTCTTTCGCTTATTCCAAAAAGTTAAACTATTTTATCGAAAAAATTCCAATAGAACAAATCTTAATTGAAAGCGACTATCCTTTTAAAAGCCATGGAAGAACTCTAGATTTAATAAAAAAATTCTTACCAAAGACCATTGAAAAAATTGCTGAAATCAAAAATTTAGACAAAAAAGAAACAGAAAAAATAATTGATAAAAGTAGTTTTAAATTGTTAAAGCTCGAAACCTTCTAAATAGCTTTCAATAAATTCCATAAATTCGTCTTTTATTCCCTTGTTTATAACTAAAATATCATTGTTATTTCTAATAACTTTATTTGTAGTAAATAATCCTGCTTCTTTAGCAATCAAATAAGCTGCCTTAAAATCATAAACTTTTAGGCCAATTCCTAAAAAACCTTGAAACTTATTAATAGAGTAAACCATTTCTAAAGAAACAGATCCAAATTTTCTAAATTCTTTAACAAAGGGTCTTATTTCTTTGAATAAATCACTTATTATACTAATGTCCTCTTCTTTATTACTATGACAAAATCCTATTATTGCATTCTTTAAATTCTTAAACATTTTGGCCTCAATTTTCTTACCATTTAAATAGGCACCTTCTCCAAGAATAGCATGATAAAATTCTTTTGTTAATGGATTGTAAACCACACCTAAAACAGTATTTCCTTTATATACTAAAGCTAAAGTAGTTGCAAAAAAACCAATTTTATAATAAAAATTGGTTATCCCATCTATAGGGTCCAAAACAATTAAAAAATTTGAATTTTTATTTTCTTTTCCAATTTTTTCCTCATCAAAAGAAAAACCAAATTCTTCTAAACCTTTTTTAATTATCATTTCAACTTTTTTATAGATTCCACTAATTAATTCATCTTTCTTCTTGTATTCTACACTAACTTCCTCATAAAAAGCCTTTTCAATTATCTTTCCAGCCTCTTTGATTACCTTTTCAGCCTTTTTTAAAAACTTATGGATTAATTCCTTTTCTTCTAAAGTTAATTCAAATTCTGTTAATCTATTCATGAACATTTAAAAAATCAAAAAGAAAATTTATAAAGTCTTTAATAACAACTTTAGTCGTTAATTTTTCCCCACAATGAAAATAATTTTTAAAATTTTTGTTAAAATTCTAAAATGCAAAAAAAAGAAAACATTATTTCTTTACCAGTCATTAAAAAGATTCAACTAATTCATGATGGAGAATTATCTGCTAAAGAAAACTTAAATTTATTTTTAAAAAGAATTAAAGAAAAAAATGAAGAAATTAATGCTTTTATTTCTATAGAAGAGGAAAAAGCAAAAGAACAAGCTGAAAAAATTGATGAAGAACTGAATAAAGGAATAAAAAGACCTTTATCAGGAATTGTTGTAGGAATTAAAAGCTGTATTTCTGTAAAGGATTACCTAGTTTCTGCTGCTTCAAAAACTTTGGAAAATTATTATGGAACTTATGATGCAGAAGTTGTTAAAAAGTTGAAAGAAAACGGAGCAATAATTATTGGAATGTTAAATATGGATGAATTTGCTTGTGGAAGTAGTGGAGAAACATCTTATTTTGGACCAACAAAAAACCCAAGAGACACTAAATTAATTCCAGGAGGTTCCTCTTCTGGGTCAGCAGCTGCAGTAGCAGATAATCTAGTTGATTTTGCTTTAGGAACTGACACTGGCGGTTCAATAAGAAACCCGTGTTCTCATTGTGGGGTTTATGGAATAAAGCCAAGTTATGGCAGGGTTTCAAGATATGGTTTATTGGATTTGGCAATGAGCTTAGATCAAATTGGTCCAATAACAAAAAGCATTGAAGATTTAGCTTATATTTTAAAAATAATTGCTGGAAAGAGCGAAAAAGATCAAATGACTGCTGACATTAGAGTTAAAGATTATTTAAGTGAGTTGAAGAAACCTTTTAACGGAGTTTTTGGGGTTATTAATGGCCTGGAAAATTTTATTGTAGATGAGGAAATTAAAAAAGTTTATTTAGATACTATTGAAAAAATTAAAAAAACGCAAAAAACCAAAGAAATTGAGTTAAAATACTTGGATCTAGCAATAGCCACTTATTATCCGATAGTTTATGTTGAATTCTTTTCAGCAACGAGAAAGTATGATGGAAGAAAATATGGTTATAAAATTGAAGAAACTGCTGGAGAAGAAGTTTTAAGAAGAATTGAAGGTGGAAAACTATTAACAAAAGCTGAATTTAGTGGAAAATATTACAGAAAAGCTTTAGTAGCTAGGAAATTAATTGCTAATGAGTTCAAAAGAGTTTTTGAACAAGTAGACGCAATCGTTCTTCCAACTACTCCAAAAAAGCCACACAAAATAGGGGAAAAATTAAGTCCTTTGGAGATGTATGCTTATGATTTATTCACAATTCCTGCAAACTTAGCTGGTATTTGTGCAGGAGTAGTTCCAATTAAAGAAACTTTAGGTTTACAAGTTTATGCTAATGCTTTTAAAGAAGAGGAATTATTTAAAGCTATGAAAGTTGTTGAAAAGTTAAATTTATAAAAATTTAATCTTTATCTTTTTGGTAATAAAAAACTTTTTTAAAATAATTGAAGAGGTGTTATTATAATGGTTAAGATATTTGGAATATTTGGGGGTAAAAAAGATAATGAAGGGTTTGAATTAGAATATGATGAATTTGTTGAAATCAGTAGCGACGATGTGGTTAAAGAAGAAGTTAAATATAAAGTAAAACCACTAGTTATTCAAGAATATATGGATATTAAGCCTGCTATTAAGTTGCTAAGAGAAGGAGAATACATTTTATTAATCAATACAAAAAATTTGAAGATTAGAGATCCAACAGAATTAAAAAGAGTTGTAGATAAATTAAAACAAATTGTTGAGAAATTGGATGGGGATATTATTGGTTTTGGGAAAGGAGAATGGCTTTTAGTAATGCCAACAGGAATTAAAGTTGATAGGGGGGAAGAAGTAGATAAAGAAGAAGAATAAAGGTTAACAATGATATTTATTGATTTAGGAGGAACAAAAGTAAGAATTTTATTTCCTTCTAAAGATAAGTTTTTATCTTTCGTTAAATCTTTCAAAAAAGAATTGTTAGTTGAGGACAAAGGGAAGAAATTAGTTGTTTTCCCCTCTTTTTATATAAAAAAAGAGAAATCTTTCTTTAATTTTTTAGAGTTGTTGAGTGAGTTAGATGAGATTGTTTTAGCTTTTCCAGAACCTATTTATAAAAACAAAATTTACTCAAAAAAATTTCCTTTTTTAGATGGGAAAGATGTAAAATACCTAAAGAAAAGAAGTGTGGTCTTTATTGTAAATGATTTAAAGGCCTTTACTTATTTTCATTCAAAGAAGTTCTTTTCTAAGAAAAACAATAGCAATAAAATTTTACTTTGTATTCAAATAGGAACAGGAGTTAATGCTATAGCATTAAATAAAAAAGATTTTGAGGATTTAAGTTATTTGGACAGGTTATATGAGAGTGGTCATTCAACTTTTATTTATAATTCTGAAAAATGTAATTGTGGAAGAAATGGTTGTGCCGAATTATTTATTTCAGGAGAGTATTTAAAGAAAATAACAAATAATAAACCAGAAGCTTTAAGATATTTGGAAAGTTTGAAAGATAATTATTATAAAAAATTAGCTTACTATGTTTCTTCCTTAATGTTGATTACAGGTGCAGAAAAAGTTGTTGTTGGTGGTGGAATAAGTAAATCTTTAGAGAAAGAAAGATTAAGTAAAGAAATAAAGAAAATTTTACCTTATAATGTGGATTTGGATTTTGATTTGGAAATTGATGTTAGTGATTTAAGTGTTCTAAATGGTTTAAAAGAACTATGGAATAGAATTAATAAAAAATAAAATTAAGCTTTTACTTCTTTATTAATTTATATAGATTGGGTTAATTCTATCATTATTATAAATATTTACTCTTTTTAAAAACCAAAAATTTTTAACCAACCCAAAACTATAGAAACAAATAATTCTTCTTTATTACTTAAAACATGATCTCCTTCTTTGATTATTATTATTTCAGAATTTTTTAGTTCTTTTTGAAGAGACTCGATAAAATCTTTTGGAATAGAATTATCTTTTTCACCATAGACAATTAAAATCTTTATTTTTGATTCATTAACATCTTTGTAAATGGAATTATAATCAATTTCAAATATCTGCTTAATAAACTGTCTAGTTATCACATATTTTCTTTTTCCAATAATTATTTTTCCTTTTTCCAACAATTCTACAAATAATTTCTGATTTTTATAAAATATATTCAATAATTTTGGTTTTAAAAATGGTCCTATTAAAATAAAACTTTTTATTTCACTTTTAAATTCCCTAAAAACCAAAAATGAAAATAAAGCTCCTATACTTTCTGCTAAAATAATAAATCCTTGATATCCTTTTTCCTTTAAGAATAACAAAACTTCTTTTAAAGTGTTTATAAAATAATCCAAATTAAATTCTTTATTTTCGCTTTTTCCATGATTTAAGTAATCAAAAAAGAAATAGTTAATTCTTTCTTTTTCTAAAAATTTTCTTAATAAAATAAATCTTTTTTGATCTTTATTGCTTGCAAACCCGTGTGAAAGAACCATAATTTTTCCATTATTATTTAACTCATTAATCACACAATGAATTTTTCCATTTTTTGTTTTTAAATAAAATTCTTTTTCCATAAAAATAAAAAACAATGGAAAATTTATGACTTTTATCTTCCACCTCCTCCACCACCACCAGCTCCGCCGCCAAATCCTCCACCACTTCCTGAAGAAGATGAGGATGCAATAGCTGCAGCATAAAAAGTACTTGAAACACTTCTCATTTCTTCATAATCCAATAATTCACTTATATTATAACCTCTTTCATTTAAAACCTTTAAAACGTTATCTGCTACTCCTAAAGCAGTTGCAATTAAAAGCCAATCTTTCCAAATAACCTCATCTTCAGGAAAATATTTCTTTAATTGTGCATAGTCATTTAAGAAGTTCCTAAAAGCTTCTATTTCTAAGTATTCTTTGTAAAAGCTTCCCTTGAATCTAATTAGCTCTTTTTTTAGTATTCCTAAAGCAATAAGAGATGTTATAAGCCATATTGTAAGAGTAAGTGCTAATTGTGATCTTAAAAAATTGTTGATATTTGAGGAAGCAATTATAATAATTGAAACAAGAGCAAAGAACCATAGTAATCCAACTAAATTGTTTGCTTTCTTTTCAAATCTATTTTTAATTGGTTTATTTAATTCTCCATGAAAAAATCTGTAAAGAGCTCTTCTTTTATGATCATTCAATTCTATTTCATAAACTACTTTACCGTTCTCTTCTTTTCTTATGCCTTCCTTTTCAAGTAGTTGTATAAAGGACTTTTCATACTTATTCAATTTTAACTGTTCTAATTTATCAAAAGCATCTTTATTAAAGTAAAATAAAAAAGATTTGATAAGAACACCTTTTTTCTTTACTTTTTCTAATAATCCTTTAAGTTTTAAGGAAAATAATAAAGCCGTAAGCATGTCCTTATTAATATCTCCACCATTGTAAAGCAAAGCATAAGTAAAGTAATCTTCTTCCTTATTTATTTCAGGATTTATAGGTTTTCTGTGTAAATATTTAGGTACTAAAAATTCTTTATCTTTACCAAAAAAGAACCAAATCAAGTAAATAATTGAATCTAAAGCAAATAACAAAGCAATTAACAAGTTTTTATAATCCTTAATTTCTATTTTTTGTGTTTTTGTATTGATTAATATAGGAGCATCTTTTGCAATTTTTTCTTTTAAATCCCTTTCAGTTTTTAATTTTTCAATTGGTGGATGTTCCTCTGTAAAGAAAGCATGTACATAATTAAATTTTCTCAAATAACTTCGTGGGAAATCATATTTTAAGTTTAGTATTTCTTCTTCTCCAAAATAGCCATTTTCATTATAACAACCAACTTCATTTTTGTAAATCTTATTAGCATACTTCAAACTGCTTTTGGAAATCTTTTTCCATTCTCCATTTTTTTTCATAAATAAAGTTCCATCCTTTAAAGAAATATATGGGATTCCAAGCTTACAATTCAAATCTTTAATAATAACATTACATTGACTGTTAAAACAAATTTTTTCATTAAAACTTCTATAAATAACATTCCAAGTATCTCTTACAACAATATCAAAATTTTCATTGACTTCA
>CAZGMV010000002.1:0-23380 GCA_964526875.1 Candidatus Woesearchaeota archaeon
ATAAAATTTTTATCTTCTCTGGCTTTTAAAACAACCATTTTACCTTCAGCGGCATATTTTATGGCATTGTCCACCAGATTAAACAGTATCTGGTCGAGGGCTCTTTCGTCTGCCACTACCTTTAAATCAAAGCAGGGTTTAACCTTAATGGCAAAATTCATATTAAGAGCCTTTGTTTCAAGGGCTGCGGCTGCCCTTCTCAGCACCAGATTTACGTTTACTTCCTCTTTTTTTAAATTATAGTTATGTCTTTTTTAAATACTTATTTTTAGTTTTAATCAATGTTAAGTTGTTTGTTGGTCTATAAAAACCAATTATTTCTTTAACCCATAATTCTCTTTTGTTTTTATTCTTTATAAATAAAGCTTTTGCTGTTTCACTAGTTATTTTATTCCATTTCTCATAAAATTCCTTTGTTATTCTATCATCTAATTCTTTTAATATTTGCATAAGTTCTTTCCAACTCTTACTTTCATAACTGAAAGAAATTCTTAAATATTTTTCAACTCTGAACTCTTTTTCGTACTCTCTTTTAATTTCAAAAACCCATTTTATGTCTTCTCCTTTTTTATATAGCTCTAAATCTTCTTCTTGAATAAAAAGTTTAAGTAGTATGTTTCTTATGTAGGTTATTTTCTTTTTTGTAATATCTACATACAATACAGTTTCTGGAATTTTATTTTTAAATAAATAAAACAAATGTCTATTAATTAGATTTGCCATTTTGAAATAAACATTTATTACAATCTAATTTTTATAAAATTTTCTCGTTATTAAACCAATTCAAAAGTTATACCATACTTTTTACAAAATTCTTTAGCTTTATCTCTTTGTTCTTTCCTTGTTCCTTTTTTGTCTATTAAAACCATCTCAGTTTTTTTAGGAAACGTTTTCTCTATTGCTTGGATAAAAGTATTTTCCTTTAATTCTCTATATTTTGGAATTATATGTCCAAAGGCAAATTCTTTTTCTAGCAGCTTATTAAAACTTGCACAATAATGGTTTCCACCAATACCAAAAACAACTGTTCCTTTTTCTTCAGGTAATCTTAATGCTAAATCTATTAATAAGTCTGCTCTTTTTTCGTTATAGTAATCTTTAAATACTTCTAAGAATAAAATGTTTTTGTTTAATGTCGGACCATGATGTGTAACTTCCATCGTTACTGGAATATCTCCAAATTCTTTCAAATAAAAATAACTTCCTTTTAATAGATAAGGAACTGCAATACTTAGTTCTTCCTTTTTTCCACCCCAAGCTTCTTGCCAATTTCCTGTGTGATGAACACAAAAAGAAGGTATTTGCTTTTCTGAGACATGATAAGACAAAAAAATTAAAGTATTGTATTGGTTTATTATTCTTAACTCCTTTTCGTTAGGATCTGTTATGTTTTCAATTTGTAAAAAATCTTTTTTAGCATTTAAGAAATGTTCTTTAACATAATAACCCAATTCTGAATAGTCTGAGATATAAAGTATTTTACCATAATTTCCTTTAGCCATAAGAAATACACAAAAAAACCTTTAAAAAGTTATTTAGTTATAAATAAAGATGAATTTTGCCTAATCTATTACCTAAACCATATAAAATTCTATTAAGATAATTTTCATTGTTCTTATTTTTCAGCAACTCTTCTTTTTCCTTTAGTTTTCTGAAAGTAAAATCATTTACATATTTTCTAACTTCTTCTTCATTACCTTCTAACAACATATTTTTAATTTTTGTCGCGCTAGTAGTTCTTTTACTAACTAATTCTACAACTCCTTTTCCAAATATTTTATATAGATGTCTTTTTCTTGAATCACCTACGACAACAACAGAATTTTTAATTATTTTAAAGGTCTCCACTAAGTTAGAAAGAGTAATAAAATCTAATTTTTGTTCTGGAAAATAAGAATTAATTATTTCCTTAACTTCTTCAACATTAAAAGGATTATAGAAATTTATACGTCTAGACTCGTAGATTGCTATTGTGGGATAAAATTTGAATCTTTTAAAAAATTCGTCTAAGTTCTTCTTATGTCCATAATGGAAAGGTTGAAATCTTCCTGGAAATACATAAAAGTTATCTTCCATATCGCAAAAAAGAAAAAAATATTTATGAAAGGAAATTTATATATTTATCTGTAAGAAGTTTGTTTACTTGCTCTTGCTTTTGATCTTAATGGTTTTCTTGGTTCTTTTCTTCTAATGTCGTTGATTAATAAATGTCTGTCATAAGCTAAAAACTTCGCTTTTAAATCACTATCTTCAAAGTAATTAACTAATCCTTTAGCGATTAACATTCTTGCAACTTCTGCTTGTCCTCTAGCTCCCCCTCCTTTAGTTGTTATGTCAATATTCACTTGAGTAACATATTCTCTAGCTAATTCAATAGGTTCTCCAATATAAGTTCTAAATAACCAATCAAAGGTGTCTAAGTTCTTTTTATTAATTCTTATAACTCCATTTCCTTTTCTTACTACAGCCTTACCAATAACTTCTTTCTTTTTACCTGAAACAACGACTACTTTTTCTTTTCCCTTAACCATTATTACCACCTTGCACCCATTTTTTTAGCTACTTCCCCTAATTCAACATAAGCAGCTCTTTTATTTAAATCTTCAACACCTTTAATATCTTTAAACAAGTATTCCTCTTTAACTTCAATTTCTTTAGGAACTCCTATGTAAGCTTTAACCCTCTTTAAAGCTTTTCTACCTCTTTCTTTTTTATAAGGCAACATTCCTCTAATTACTCTTTTTACAATTTGGTCAGGATATCTTGGGTAGAAAGGACCATGGTAAGGATCTCCTCTATCTCTTTTTGTTTTAAAGAATTCTTCAACATTGCTTTTGTTTGAAGCACTAACTAAAACTTTTTCACTGTTGATAATAACAACTTCTTCTCCATTTAAAGCTAATTTTGCAGCTACACTAGCTAATCTTCCTAAAATTTTGTTTGATCCATCAATGATTATCATTTTTATCACCTCAAATAAAAATTCTTGTATTACTTCCTTTTGGATTTTCTTTGATATATTCTTCAATTGTCACTCCTCTTGCTCCTGCTTTTTCTAATTTCTTTAAAGCTTCTTTACTTGCTTGATAGAACACAACAGTAACTTTCTTATTTAATAAACCCCCTGCCAACAACTTACCTGGAACAATAATAGTTTCTCCTTCTTTAGCTAATTTTTGGATTTTTCCAATATTAACTATAACTCTTTCTCTCCTTGGTCTTTCTAAATAATAAGCAACTTCCTTCCAAACCTTCGTATTTTCTTTATTAGCTAATTTTTTCAAGTCATTAATTAATTTTCTTAAAAAGAAATTTGTCGGACCTGTTCTTCTCATTTTATCACCCGCTATTTATCGCTACCCACTCGCGGGGAGCAACTTTTTTATTTTCCAAAAAATCTAGGATAAAATTTATAAAGTTTGTATTAAAAAGAACTCTATGTTTGAAAAAGCATTGGAAAGAGAAAAATTAGCACAAGAACTTGTCTTTTTGACAAATTTGTTAGAAAAAGTTAGGATGGATTCTTTAAGATTTAAAATCTTAGAAGAAGATTTATCAGAGTTAAATAAAGATGAAAAAGAGATGTTATTTAAAATTGATCAAGATATTTTAAAGTCTTCAAAAAGTGCAAAATATTATTATACACCAGGTTTTAACATATTTATTGAGACTAATTATATAGGAATAAAAGCTTTTATTGAAGAAAAAAGGAAAAAATTAGAGCAAAAAGAAGAAAAACTAAAGAAAAAAGTAATTGAATTGGAAAAGAGATTAGTTGAATTAGACAAAGAGTTAAATAAAAATATAAATTTATAACAACTTTCTCTAAATCAATTTTAGATCTCTATTTTTAAATTTTAGAGGTGATGTTATGGCTCATAAATGTGTAAGGTGTGGAAAAATATATCCAACAGGGGATAGAAGAGTTCTAGAAGGCTGTGAATGTGGAAGTAGACTTTTTTTCTATATTTCTGATGAAAAATTAGATAAATTAAAAAAAGAAAATGTAAGTAAAGAGGATTATGAAAAATTAGAAAGGGATTTATATGAAATTTTAAATTTAAAAAATGATAAAATCATTATTTTGCCAATTGAAACAATTAGAAAAATTAGTGAAGGTAAATATTTAATTGATTTGTCAAAACTATTTGAAAATAAGTCTATTGTTGTTAAAATTGAAGAAGGTAAATATTTAATTGATTTAAAATAAATCTAAATTTCAGTTTTTTATTTTGTAGAGAATTATATAACAACAAACTCACATGTTCTATTTTGAATAAATTTAAAAAGTTAAGAATTATTAATTTAGTAATTTAGTAAAAAGTGGGAAGGCCGGGATTTGAACCCGGGACACATCGGTCTTCAGCCGAACGCTCTCCCGCTGAGCTACCTTCCCAAAAAGTAAAAAAAGATAAACAAAAAATTTATAAAGTTAAAGTTGTTTTTTCCTAAAATGGAAGATTGTATTTTTTGTAAAATTATAAAAGGAGAAATCCTTTCTTACAAGGTTTATGAAAATGAAAAAGTTTTGGTTATTTTAGATATTAATCCAGCAAATGAAGGCCATTTGTTAATCATTCCAAAAAAGCATTTTGAGAATATTTTTGACATTGAAGAAGATTATTTGGTTGAAGTCATTAAAGTTGCTAAAAAATTATCTATGTTATTTATTGAATATGATGGTTTAAATTTATTGCAAAACAATAAAGAACAAGCTGGCCAGATAGTTAAACATTTCCATTTGCATTTAATTCCTAGGATTAAAGGGGATGAAAATAGAATAGTAATGAAGTGGGTGCCTAAGCAATTAAGTAAAGAGGATTTTGAAACAATAGCTGAAGAGTTAAAAAATTATATAAATAAAGTTTTTGAGTAGATGTTATTCAAAAAACTTCAAAAATCTCAATTTTACATATTATTTGCGGTTGTTTTTTCTTTTTTCTTTTTAATATATTTTTTTACTTTTAACTATTCAAATGATGAAAATTATAAAATAAATTTGATGAATGACTACTTTATTAATGAAATTTCTTACTTAACAACGTTAAACTGTTCCTTTACTTTAAATACTTTAGAAGATTTCTTAAATAAAACTAATTTGCCTGTAAAAATAATACAATATTGGGATAGTTGCAATAATAAACTGATTGAATTACAACCTTACAAGGAAAAAATAGTTATCAAAAACGACAAAGCTTGTTTAAATAATAAATGCTTTAATTTAATCAAAGAAAAAAGAAACATTTGTTTAGTTTATTCAATTAATTCTTTTATCTTCTTTCAATGCATTTAGACAAGATTTGTAATAATTTTCAATTATTTTTTACATTCTTTAATACCTAATTTTTTATATAACCAAACAATAGGACACCAATTAGTAAATGCTGATTGTATTTGGTTTAAAGCCATCAATACAAAAAGGACAGTAAATAACAATGAGATATTACCTGTAAAAT
Source organism: Candidatus Woesearchaeota archaeon (assembly GCA_964526875.1). Taxonomy (GTDB): domain Archaea; phylum Nanobdellota; class Nanobdellia; order CAZGMV01; family CAZGMV01; genus CAZGMV01. The sequence continues at coordinate 5,457 of CAZGMV010000002.1, forward strand.
AACCTAATACACTTAAAACTAATAAAACAATACCTGCAGTTAATCTTAAAACTTCATCTAAATACATTTTAAAACAATAACTAAAAAATTTAAAAATTTAATTCTTACTGTTTTTGCATCTCAACAATATTTTCTTTACTTTCAATTAAACTTTTTAAGTTATTTCTAAACTCTTCTTTTTCAATTTCTTCTAATAATAACTCAAAATCTGTTAAAATGTTGTTGTAATTTATATAAGCATCATAAGGGGTTGCAAAAGCTTCTTCTCTAAAATAGTTATGTATATCTCCTTCAGCAGTTGCAAAAGTATACATATAATAAAAATGATCACTAATTTGTAAAAGCCTATAAATATGTTTAATAGTTTTATTTTTTATCTTTTTGACTCTTTCTCTTAAAGAATAAATCCTTTTTAAAGAGTGTTGCTGCATTTTATTACTCATCCAAGCATCTAACCCTCTCCAATCAGCCCATGAAATTTCGAATGGAACATCTAATTCATCTTTAACATCTTTTAGCTTATATTCTCTAGGTAAAGTAAATTCAACACCTCTTTTTATTAGTTCTAAAGGTAAATGCTTAAAGAATTCAAAAATACCTGTCTCTGGCCATTGATGTTCACCAATAGTCTCATAATCCATAGCTATATTGATTACTTCTCCATCACTCCAAGAAACCCAATCAGCCCATTTATCTGCTGTTAATGGGAAATGTTCCCAATTAGGATTTGAAAATCTAAATGCTATATCATCACTTAACCTATAGTTCTTTAATGCTAAAATAATATCTTCACCTTTTGCTTTATATAAGTAGTTAGGACTCCTCCAACCTAAAACTTTTTCAGTTCCTTCAGTTAAAACTACTTTAAAGCCCAGTTTTTTTACTAAAGGGGCTAAATCATTTCTATAGCTTAGCTCTGTGTTCCTAAATGTTGTTGGTCTATAACCAAACAGATCCCAAAATTTTTCTTTCATTTCCTTTACTTGTTCAATAAACTCTTCTTTATCAAAGAAAAAAGCTAAAGAATGATAATAAGTATCAGCAATTAATTCGACGTTCCCTGTATCAACTAATTTAATGAAAGAATCTATGACTTCCGGTTTCCATAATTCTAATTGTTCTAATAAAACTCCTGAAATAGAAAAAGCAGCTTTAAAACCATACTGGTTTATTAAATCAAGAATCATTTTATTCCCAGGTAAATAACATTTCCTACTAACTCTTTCAAGAATTTTTTTATTTAAAGAATTATCAAAATAGAGGTAAGGATTTCCTTTATCTTTTTTCCAAGCTTCTAAATCAAAGAATCTAAATTTTCTAATTCTAAAAGGTTGATGAGCATGAAAATAAAACATTATTCTATTTACCATTAATTGGTTATATCTCATTAGATTATAAAATTTATGTTTTACTTTTGTAGAAAACACATGCTTATAAAAAAATAATTAAATAATATATCTAAATTGACTTTTTTCGAAAGAACCTTCAAGAGATCTGGGGTTATAGATAGATTTATTTTTACTACTATTTTAATTATCTTATTAGTAATAACTTTATTTTCTATATTTGTGCAGATAAAAAAAGATTGGGTAAACCAGGACTACATAAAAATAACTTTTAATGTAGCTTGTGATTCTTTATGTAAAGATATTACTATTTTGTGTAATGAAAATCCCGCAAATTCTATTGAAAAGTTAAGTTTGGTTTGTAATAATAGTGTTGTAGAATCTAATTTAGAAAAACTATTTTCACCAAACAATTTTGGCTATAGGTTAGATATTAAATTAGAAAATAGTTGTGTTAACTTAAAATTAAAAGGAATTGATAAACTGAGTGGAAAAGAAAGAATTTATTATATTCAAAACTAATTATGTTCTTTAACTTCAAAATTTTCAATACTTTCAAAGTTTACATTAACTACCTCTTTGATTTCAGGTATTTCTTCTTTCAACCAGGCCTCTACTATATTTTTTAAGGTGTAATTTGCCATCATACAACCTTGACAAGTCCCTTGTAAGGAAACATAGACTTTATTTCCTTCAATTTTAACTAAACTTACATAACCTCCGTGAAAAGTTAACATTTGAGATATTTCTTCTAAGATTTCTTTTACTTTTTTTTCGTCAATTTTGTTTTTCTTTTCTGTTTTTTTATCGTTTTTTTCCATAAATCATAAAAACAAAACACTTTATAAAATTTTTTATTTTTTCAATTTATGCTTTCAAAGCTTAAAATTGAAGAATTTTTAGACAACAAAAGAATTAATAGTTATGAAATTTTGTTTAAAGAAGGTGTTGAGATAGTAAGAAAAGAAATAGAAAATGCAATAAAAGGGAAGAAAGAAAATGAAGTTGTTGAACTTGAAATTCCAAAAGCTTATGGAGAAAGAAAAGCGGAATTAGTAGTTTTAATGCCTTTAAGAGTTTTAAAACAAAATAAAATAAACCCTATTCCTGGTTTAGTAATTAATGTTGATGGAATGGAAGGAATTATTAAGACAGTTAGTGGTGGAAGAGTAGTTGTTGACTTTAATCATCCTTTAGCAGAAAAAACCATTTTGTTTAAAGTGAAAGTCGTAAAAACTTTTGATAATGAAGAAGATTTTGTGGAAGAATTGCTTAAAGAATTGTTAAAAAATGAAAAATTTGAATTCAAAAAAGAGGAAAAAGCAGTTTATGTTGAAAAAGAACAATTAATTCCTTTAATTAAAGAGTTATTTAAGATTTATAAAATTGAAAATTATAAAGTTGAAAAATTAAATAATAAAGATAAAGAACAAGAAAATAAAGAAGAAAAAAAGGAAAACTAAGAAAAATAGGAGTAGGAAAGAAATGAAAGGGAAAATTGTTATTTTAGGTACTTCCTCTGCAACCCCTACAAAAGAAAGAAATCATCCTTCTATCTTTTTTTCTTATTTAGGTAATTATTTTTTATTTGATTGTGGGGAAGGAACTCAAAGACAATTAATTAAAGCAAATATTAATTTTAATAGAATAAGCAAAATATTTATATCTCACTTTCATGGAGATCATGTTTTAGGTTTACCTGGGTTGATTCAAACTTTTAATTTTCATAATAAAGAAAGGATAGAAATTTTTGGACCCAGAGGGATTAGAGAAATAATAGAGAATATGTTAAAAATTGCTTATTTTGACAAAAAAACAGAATTGGTTGTTAAAGAATTTAAAGTGAGAAATAATGAAATTTTTAACTTATTGAAAGAGGATAATTATGAAATAAACACTATAAAACTTAATCATTCTATAGATTCTTATGGTTATTCTTTTAGAGAAAAAGACTATTTCAAATATTCTAAGGAAAAAATTAAGGAATTTGGGCTTAAAAGAGAGGATTTTATCAAATTAGAGGAAAAAGGTTTTATTGAAAGACAAGGAAAAAAAATTTACAAAGAAGAGTTAGGTTATTACAAAAAAGGATTTAAATTTACCTATATAGCAGACACTTACAAAACAGATAATATTTTTAAAATTGCCAAAGAAAGTGATTGTTTAGTTATAGAAAGTACTTATTTTAATGAAGAAGATTTAGCTAAAGAATATAAACACCTAACTTTTAATTATATTTTAGAAAATTATGAGAAATTTACTGAATTGAGTATTAAGAACATAATTCTAACACATTTTAGTCAGAGATATAAAGACTTAACAATTTTTAAAAAAGAACTTGAAAAAAGGAAAATTAATAATATTATCCTAGCACACGATTTTTTAACTTTTAATTTTTAGTTTCTAATTTTAAATTATTTTCTCATAAATTGGCCCTTTCCTTGTCAAAGTTGATTTAAATAATGAAATGTTTTCAAATTCTAACTCAAAATCTTCAAAGTTTTTTATTTTCAAATAATTTAATTTTTTTATCCTCATCAAAGTTATATGTGGCTTAAAAGGTTCTTTAAATTTACTTTCTATTTTGTTTTTTAAAATAGTTCTCTTCAATTTTTTAAAAATTTTATTTAATCTATCATCTTCGCTAACTTCTAAAAATAGAACTCTAGCCTTCCTTAAGTTTGGAAAAGCACTAACACCTTTGATTTTTAATACTTTTCTTTCAAACAAATTATTTAATTCTTCCTTTATTTTTTTTACTTCATTTTTTAGTATCTCTAACTCTATTTCATTTAAGTTTGGAAAGAAAAAGAAAGTTAAGTGGTAATTTTCTTTTTCAACTTCTTTTCCAATTCCTTCAAATAAAACTTTCTCTTTAAAAACACTAAAAATTTTTTCTTTTTCTTTAGTTTTAAACTCTAAAGCTATAAAAGCTCTCATTTTATTCTTTTTTCTGTTTTTGGTTTATTTTTATTATTTTGTAGCTAACTTTTCCTTTATCTAGATTATTTTCAATTTCAACCAACAGACTTTTTTTACTTTTTAGAGCTTCAGCAATTATTTCTTTAATTTGTTCTAAATTCAAAGGAAGAAATACTAACTCTCCTAAATATAAAACACTATAACTCTGTTTATTTTTTTTCAGTTTTAGCTCTAATTCCTCGTATTTTAATTCAATTAGTTTGTCTAATAACAATTCAAAAATAGAATGTTGTTTTATGTTTTCATTTAAATTGTATGTATCGTTCTTAAGATAATTGTTTAACATTTCATCAACAATTTCTATTTTATTTTTTATTTCTTCTTTTAAATATTTATAATCAAAAAAATTTAAATTTTCTTCTGAAGGGTCAAAAGTATAACTATTCAATTCAATGATCTTGTTATTTTTAACAATTTTTTCCAAAAAAATAATTTTCATAACAAAAACTAATAAAAAAATTTATAAAAAAATTTAGAAATCTATTAAATAACAATTTAACTACCAAAACAAAATAAAAAATATTTATTAATAATTTGGTAGAGCTTAAATAATGAGTTTTTTAGACTGGCTTTTTAATTTATTCAAAAAAAAGAAAAAAATTAGATTGGCTTTATATGGAGCCCCTAATGCTGGCAAAACTACTTTAGCTAAAAGAATAATTTTAGATTTAACTGATTTAGATGAAAAACATTTAAAAGATTTAGTCGAAAGTGAAATACCACACGAAACAAAAAATTTAGTTATTAAAAATAATATTAAACTAAAATTAGGTAAAAAAGAATTTTCTTTTGACTTAATAGACACTCCAGGTATTTCAACAAAAATAGACTATGAAGAATTCTTAAATTATGGTTTGAGTGAGGAAGAAGCTAAAAAAAGAGCTAAAGAAGCTACAAAAGGAGTTATAGAAGCTATTAAGTTCATTGATGATATAGATGCTGCTTTAGTAGTTTTGGATGCAACTAAAAATCCCTATGACCAGATAAACATTACTATAGTAGGTAATTTAGACGCTAGAAAAATTCCTTTCTTAATTGTAGCCAATAAAATTGACTTAAAGGAAGCAAATATTGGCAAAATCAAAGCAATATTTCCTCAATATAAAATAATCCCAATTTCAGCTAAAGAAGGAATAAATATGTCTGAACTATATGAAAATTTAGCTAAATTAATTAAATAAAATGGAAAGTTTTTTTCATTTCATATACAGAAAATTTAATTTTTTAGAAAAATATTTAGAACCTTATTTAAAGGAAAGTAGTTTAGTAAGAACTTTAAATTTTATTGATTTAAAGTTAATAGATAAAGAATATATATTAACATTATTTGTTTTGTGGCTTTTATTGTTTTTATTTTTTATTTTTCTTTATTTAATTTTATTTTTATTAAATTTTAGTAATTTAACAAATATAATTGCATTAACACAATTATTCTTAGCAATATTTATTTTGTTTTCTTATTTATACCCTTTTTACAAAGCTAAATCAAAGTTGAACAGAATCGAAGGGGAAAGTTATTACTTTGTTTCTTATTTATACTTGTTAACAAATTCAGGATTAAACTTCAGCAACATCTTTTCTTTTATAATTTCCTTAAACGAAAAAACAAAATTCCCTACAATTAAAAAAGAATTACATAAAATATTTAAAATTTCAAAAATAAGCGGGAAAAGTTTAAGAAATACAATCTTAACATTTTTCAGCAATTATCCCAATTGTGAATTTAAAAAAGTAATGTTAGAACTTTCCAATATTGAGGGAGAAAAAGGAGAAATAAAAAAATACGTCGAAACTTTTTATAAGAACTTAAATAAGAAAAAAGGTCAAGAAGAAAAAAAGTTTTACCACAAATTAGATGTAATTATTGCATTTTATTTAATTTTTCTTTTAATTTTTCCATTTTTTTTAATTTTATTATTGTTTATTTTCGACGTTGTTGATTTTATGATGGTCTCTCTCTCTAATACAACTACAACTAACAATTCTTTTTTAAAAATCTTATTTATTCTTTTAATTGTTTTACCAATTATATATATACTCCTTTATTTAGTTATAGACTATTTACAACCTTCACATATCAAAGTTGAAAGAGAAAAAGAATAATATCTTCTTCAAAATTGTGAAAAAATAAGTAATATTATAGAAAGGGGCCACGGCCGGGATTTGAACCCGGGCTAAGGGATCCACAGTCCCCTGTGCTAACCAGACTACACCACCGTGGCCATTAAATTAGAAAGATAAAAACCAAAAAATTTATAATGTTAATCTCTTAAAGAATTATGTGCTTTTAATAAATGGTAAAGAATATGAGTGCAGAATAATGAAAAGTGCTTTGAAAAAAACATTAGGTTTAATGTTTGTTAAAAAGAATAATCTGTTATTTTTATTTCAGAATAAAAAAAAGAAAAGAATAGCAATTCACACTTTCTTCTGTGAACCATTATATTTATACTTTTTCAACGAAAAGAAAGAATTAGTTGAAAAAGTTTATTTAGAACCCTTTAGAATTTATTTCCCAAAAAATAAATGGAAATATTTAATTGAAAGTTTTGTTGAATTAAACTTAAAAAAAGGAGATAAGATAAAGTTTAGTTTTTAACTATTTAAATAAGATCCTAAGTTAAAAGGAATCATTTTTAAAGTAATATTTATAATACTTAACCCCTCTTCTGTTTTTAATTCCAAATTATGTTCACCTTTAATACATTTTAGGAAAAATACAAAATCCAATGAACTACTTCTTTTTACCATTATATCTTTAGGAGCGTTTAGGAAAACTAAAGGATTATTTTTTAAAACTACTTTTTCATTTTTATCTTTTCTAAAGTTTTCTAGATGTAGTAAAATAGGAAATATACTATCTTTAGCACAGTAAATTTCTTTAATTTGATTATTAGTTAGGAAAGGTAAAATTGATTTTGCTTTTATACTTTCTTGAGCGAAATCGTAAAAAACTTGTTCAATAGCATGATGAAAAATATCCTCACTTTTAACAACAAATTTTGCTTTTTTACTTTCATCATAATTACAAGTACATATTAAATATTTTTTAAAATTCTCGTCTGGCCCTTCACAAGAATTAGTTATTTCTTGTTCATTACAAATTACTTTTGTTATATTACATTTTGTTAGATCATTACATGAAAATTTTATTTTTGTAGTTGTTTCATTTTTTTCTATAATTTCCTTTGTCAATGTAGGTGGTTTTTTATCCATCTTTATTTTGAGAATTTTTTCATTTATGTTTCCTAAGTTATCCAATGCTTTTATATTAATTAAAAACTCTTTCTCCGTTCCTTCAGGAATGTCAAAACTTATGTTTTTACTAATATTAGGGTAATTAATTGTATTAATAGAATACTCATTCACAATTTTTGCACTCTTAAATCCACTAAGTTCATCATTGAAAGTAAAGTTTAGGTTTACACTATGATTAATTACATAAATATCAATTGGGTTGTTTGTATTTCCTATCTCATCATCTCCCTTATAAATTTTTATATTTGGTCCTTTGTTATCAAAAGTTATGTGTTTTTCTGAAATATCTTCAATTATTTCTCCACTCTTATTAAAATAACATATACTTTTTATCGTAAAAGTATCTCCATAATTTTCAAATTTTACTCCACTAGAATCTTCCCCTAATTCTAAGTAAAGAATATTTTCTTCCCCTTTGATTTCTTTTATTTTTACACCTTCTTTATAAATTATTAATGTATTGTTTTTAAAATTTGTATTTTCATCAGTAGTTATACATTTTGAATATATTTCTAGTGTATTACTACTATCATTTCCTTTGTTAGTATATTCGCCATAAATATTATAAGGGGGATTAAAATATATTAAACTTTTACCTCCTTTTTTGTCTATTACAATTTTTATGTTTTTTATATTTGTTGTTGCTATTTCACTGACTGCCTTTACATTTACTGAATATTCACATTTTTGACCTTCTTCACAACTTAATATTAAAGAAAAAGGGTTTTTATTTTCATTATTTTTTTCTTCATTATTTACTTTTACACTAAGAATAGCTACTTTTTCAAGTTGTCCTCCAAATGTAGAATTTATAGTGATATTCACATCTTTATAAAAAATATAATAATCTACTTGAGGATTTTCATCAGGAGTTTCATTAAAATTGTAATTTATAACTGGTTTTTCATTATTTATTTGAAAAGGTATCTCAAATTGTCTAGAATTGTTTAAATAATCTGTTGCCTTGACGATAATATTTATTATCTGTTGATCTAAAGACAAGTCAATTCTTTTTACCAGGCTTTCAGAATCATTGACAAATTCTTGTTGATTTTCACTGTCTAAAATAATTTTTACACTTAAATTTTTACATCCTGCTTCATCTTTACAGATGAAACTAATGTTCGCAGGTACTCCTTTAAATTCAAATTTATTACAAGAAAGAGTTTGTCCTGGCAAGTAAATTAAAGTGTTTGTTAAAGGTTCATTGTTGTCTTTACAAATTATATTGCTTACATTTGTTATAGTTACATTAGGAGCGTGCAAGTCTATTTTAAAACTAATAGCATGTGTTTTTATTGTTAGATTTTCCAAATTATCTGAAAATGAATAAAAATCATTTTCACTTTCGATATTATCATAATAGTCTTGACTATAATAATATAAAGTATACTCTTTTGCTTCATATTTAGCATCTACAAATAAGTTTTCTCCTAAAGATTGTAAACTAAATGGAACACCACTTTCAACATCTTCTACTTTGTTAAATCCTTCAGAAGATAAAGGAATAAAACCTCCTTCAGTAAGTTGATAATTATTATCCCATCTTAAAGTTACTTCTTTTTCATTAGGGTTTAAACTTTCTTCCTTTATTGAATACCAAAAGATGGTGGACCAGTTAAAGTTAGGGTTTACAACACTACAATTTACAAATTCTGGTTTAGTATACCCTTCCTTTTCATAAATAACTTCACATTCAGAAGAAGGTCTAAAATACGGAAAATAAATATTATAAGTTCTTCTATTATTTAAAACATCTGTTAGGTTTATTTTAAAAGAAAAATTTTGATTGCTATTAATTTTTAAATATTTGGTTAATTTTCCTGCTGTTAGATAATTACCATTCGCTAACTTCTTTTGATAAGTAATTATTCCTTCCTCTCCTTCTTCTAAACAATCTTCACAATTTTCAATAGAATAATTCAATGTATTAATCTTTGTACCAAAATCTGAAAAATAAAGTTTAATTTCCTTGTTAAACAAACTATAAATAAAAGGATGTTTTATATAAATGTTGTTTGCATCTTTTTTAATTGTTTTTTTTAGGATTATGTTATATAAAGTAGTTTCAGGTTGTGTACTTGCTCCTGTTGGATCAACGACTTCTTTCTTATTACTCTCATCAATATAAAAAGAGAAACTATTAGGGTTTGTTAATAAAGGGTCTGAACTACCTACAATAATAGGAGCTTTTTGATCGATATAAATATTATGGATATCAAAATAAGCCCTATCTTTACAAATATCTTCATCATAAGTAGTATCTCTTATTTTCTTCAAGACACCTTCAAATTCTTCTAAATCTCCAAAATAAATGTAAGTTGTTATGTTATTAGAATTCGATGAAAAATTAGTGTAGTGTCTAGCCAATATTTGATTTTTTAAAGTTTCAGGAAAATCTTGAATAAAACCTGTTTTAACTTCCATAACTTTTAAATAATTTTTATCTTGATCACCATCTGGGTCTTTTATAGTACTTATTACTGTTAAGTTTTTGAACCACTTTTCCCCACCAATGTTATAGCTTGAAGAATAATTTATTTTTACATTTATAGTAGTACCTGTGTTTAATCTTGAAGTATCTACTGTGATTGTTCCTGTTGTTTCAGTAGTACCATCATCATTACAAGTTCCAGAGGAGGGAGAAGCTTCTCCTTTTGAACATTCTCCTACATTTTCCCCACATGATTCAGATCCAGAACATACCGCCTTTTTTCCATAAGCAGTAACTTTAAATGTTGCTTCTACTGAATTGCTTTCTGTGGTTATTGAAGTTATCCACTCTGCACTAGCATCACCATGACAAGATTGTTCATATCCTTCTTCTCCTGCATAAGTAATACAAGTTTTAGTTTCATTACCATCTTCATATGTTACCATTTGAGTTTTACAATGATAGTAAGTACATGTAGAAGTACTAGTATCTTGATATGAAGGAGACAAAGGATTATAACAACTATCTGCTATAACAGTTGCTTTTGTTCCAGTATCTCCTACAGTATTTGTTGTAATTTGTTTAATGTTCAAAGGAGTTGGAGACCCGTCTTCTTCCGGACCAGTAACATCATCCCAATTTATCTGTTCTGAGAAGAGAATACTTAAGTTTAATAAAAAAATTAAGATAATTATTATTAAGAACATAACTTTTATTTGATCTTTCTGTTTTTCTTTACGTTTTAAAAACATTTTTAAACTTATTGATAATAATTTTAAAGTTGTTTAACTCCCTAGAAGTGGTCAATAATTTTTTAAAACTATTTATGAAATTTTTTATGATATGGTTCCCAATTTATTAAAAAAAGAAAAATTAAAACTGTTCTTCATTTTTTTATTGTTCCCTCTTTTATTTGCAGAAAGTTATAATGTGGAAATGATGGTTGTTGATAGTAATGGAAATAAATATTTTAATAAAACTTACATTTGTGATGGTTCAGAGACTTTCTATGAGTGTATGGTAAAAGTACCTTTTCCTGAAATTGCTAAAGTTTATTATGACAATAGTGATAAAACTCTTTATACAATTATGAAAGTCTGGAAAGATGAAAATAACAATATAGAATTACTTAAATTTAACACTTTGAGTGGGGATGTAAAGGGAATTACAAATTCCTTAAAAAACCTATATTTTAATTTTTATACGTTATTTGCCCCTAATGTAGAGTTTAGGGAGGTAAGGGCAGGTTACGTAAATGCTTTTTCATACATTCAGCCAGGAGAACAAGAACTATTTGATAGCAAAACAAAAAATTTATTTAAAAAATTTTTAAATAATATAAATTACTCTAACTTCTTAAAATTTGAAGGAAACGAATTAAAATATAAAGGTCTTTACATCTACAATTATATGGTAACTGAAAATTTAGAAACTATTGGAGTAGACGATCCACCTTTATTTTATATTTACTTATACAAAAATAAAAATAATTATGCTGCAAAATATATAACTTCAGTAGCTTATGAAACATGGAATGGGGGAGATGAACTAAGACCAGATAGCTCTAGTTTAATGAGTACCTCTCCGATATGGTATGGAAACGCACAAAATAATAATGGTTGTAACAAACTAAATGACAACGAAGGAAGTGTTACAGGAATAAGATGTTTTTGTAGAAATCCAACACACCATAATAATTATGAATCTTGTACAGGAGTTAACGTGCAAGTAAGAGATTATTGGGATCTAAATAATGAGCTGTCTACTCTAGGGACAAAAGCGTTGGATTATTTAAATACTTATATGTTAGCGGTTATTTTTGAGACTACAGGAATTCCAGTATTTCCTGATAAAGTTGGTGGAGATACAGATGCTACTTATGAAACTTGGAAAAATAGCTTACAGATCCAAGATACAGAAACTGAAAAAAAATTCACTTATCCTTTTAAAGCCTTAGGTCTAGATCCTAACGGATATGTTATCGACTTGTTAAAAGAACCTGTTACTTGTAAATATTTCTATAATTTGGAATATGTAACTACAACTGGAACTTGTGAAAATGAATGGGGAGATACTTATACGTGTCAAGTTCCTGTTACAAATTCATCTAATCCTTGTTTAGAAACAGAACCTTCTTATGATGAGGAAGGGAGTGAGGAAACTTGTGTAAAACCTAATTATATTTATAACGTTACAGTCTTTTATTATTGTCCTTCTGTTATAGTTAATGAAACAGCTCAATATCTATGGACTTTTAGAATGGTAACTAAAAATTATATTATTGATGAAGCCGGTAAAGAAGAATTTTTAGGACAATTAAGTACTAAATGTGTTAACGATTTTGTAAAACCTTTAGTAGAAGAAAATTTAGATAATTTCCAAAATTCGGATAAAGTCAATGTTGACGCTAGTAATAATAAAATAATAATTAAAAAAGAAGAAGGAAATACTTTAATCGAACTATATAATGGAAAAATATATAACGAAATTTGTTCTTATGAAGAAGCAAATCCTAATGTAGGAGCTTATTTAAGTTCGTGGCAAGAATATTTTATTCCAATAGCCTTTACCATTGATAAATTTAAAGACAAAGAGATTACTTCCTTAAGCCTGAGAGATTTTATAGTTAACAAAACAAAAGAAAATTTGAAGGGAATAAAAAGTAAGTTTTGTGTAGGAAATAAATGTGCTTACTTCTTTTTAGGGGAAGATTCTGATCCTGAGTTAATTAGATCTTACCCTAAAATATTTTATTTGAAAAACTATGCAGGTGTTGTTCAAAAAAGTAGTATAGAATAAAAGAGGTGAGAAAAATGGAAACGAATAAAAAATTAAACTATGTTATTTTTTTATTTATCGCTTTACTTTTAGGATGCTGTCTTTATGTTTTTTTAACAAATACAAAGGAAGAGATAAAGAATAGAACAAGCCCTATAAATGAAAAAATAATTCAAAATAAAAATCTTCAAAAAGAAGAACAAATATATGTCTTTAATAAAGAAAAATTTAAAATTGCAGAAAAAGGGCTCTTAAAGATGGAAAACCACCCTAATTTAGGGGAAAAAACAAAAAATCTCATTCAAGTTTTTAAATCTAATCTTCCTGATGAAGATAAAGCAGCTTTTTGGTATCTATCTTATGGTTATAATTTTGTTAAATTAATAAACAAGTTAAATAATAACCAAATAAAACCTTATTGTGATGGGTTATTTAAGGCTGTTAAAAATTCTGAAATTTATGTAATCAATCCAACTGGAAAACATTTTGTTAATCAAATAATAAAGATACAAAAACCAAAAATCTTTTTTGAAAAGGTTCTAAAAGATTTAAAAAACTCTAATGTTAACAAATCTAATCCTTATATTACAGCAATTGAAAAATGTCTAGCTATTTATTAATTTTTAGTTTTTTAACTTTTTAGTAATTCTAAAAAATTTTAAACCAAACACTTTATTATTTTTCATGAAAAAATTTATTTTTTTAATAAGCTTTTTATTTATTTTTTCTAATTTATTCTCTTATGATTATCCAATAAGTTCTAACCACTATCTAGTTTATGAATCAGGATTATGGGCGTCCTTTTTTGGATTTACTGGAGATTATGCTAATGAATTTAATTATTTAAACAGCGTTTCTTTTGATAATATGGGAGATTCTGTTCTAAACTTGTCTTCTTTTTTTGATTATAGAAATAACTATCAAAGATTTTATTATTCCTCTTATATCTATTCAATTTTTCCTTATTATTTAACAGATTTCTTAATTTTAGGAAGAGAAAAAGAAGATTTTAGTAATAACAAATTAGAGTTTATCTATACAAGTTATGATCCTGACTCTGAAACAAATATTCAAAATAAAATAGCGTTTTCTAATATTTACTCAAAAAATTTTTTTGATGATATTGGTTTGTTAATTTTCCCAAATTTTGAAAATTCTATCTTCAATTTTAACAAGACTTTTTACTATAAATTTCTTATTTCTAATTTAAGTTTTAATATTCTACCGTCTACAAATGTAAAAGAAAAAAGAGATGCAAGTATGAATGACAATAATGTCACAATGTTTAATACATTTTATATATTTTCTAATGAAAAACCTGTTTCTATTTCTTCAGTCTCTTTTAACACAAATAAAACTTGGAGTTTAGGTTATTATAATGATTTTTTTGTAAGTACTTTGCAAGGTTTCAGTACCGTTCACTCATATAATAATGTCAGAAATAAAAATGTTTTTTTACTAGACTCTTCCAACAATGAATTAAATAAATCCCAAACTTATTTATCTAAATATGGAATATATCTTTTTAGTTATTACAATAAAACAAATATATTTTCAACTTTTTGTGAATTTAATAAAACAATAAATAATAGGTTTTACACAGATGACCTAATTTATAATGTAAGAACAAAAATCCCTAAGTTGCAATCTAATTTAGATTACAAATATAACGTTATTGGTCCCAATAGTGTGATTTATGTTGAATCTATAGTAATTAAATAGGTGATAAAAATGAAAAAATTAATAAAATTAATCTCTTTAATCTTTTTTGGGTTATTAAATGTAATTATCTTAATAAATGCAGAAAGTGTCGGTTTTGAGAGTATATATGATAAAGGGTTTCCTTTAGGAATGAATATTTTACTACCTCCTACTTTTATAAGTGTTTCGGAAGATATTTGTGGAAATATAGATTACGATTTCTGTAAGCTAGGGTTCCTAAAAGGAAATTATAGCTCATTTTATAATTACTATATAGAATGGGTTGAAAATAATAATATAAACTTGCCTACTTTAGAAGGGGAAGACAAGAAAGTAATTTTAAGAAATCCTAAAGTTATTACTTATTGGAATCCTAATAGGCCAACGCTTTATGCTTTAGAAAAAATTGCGAAATTAGTTAATGAAACAAATGCTTATGTCGCCACAAATGTTTTTGAACTGGAAAAATTGTTTTTATTGTATAATCAATATACAACAAGATTTGAAGAAAGACCTTATTTCATATTTTTTGAAGGAATTCCTTATGAACTAATTTTTAACTACGCTTATCTTAAAAATAGTGGCGAAGTTTATGACTCATCCTCTTATAGATGGATTTACCCTTTTATTTCCCCTACATTACCTTTATTCTATGAACCTTCTCAATTAGAAGAAGATGGAAGTAATTTTTTCTGGAGATTTAATTTACCTCATTATTTAGACTTTGGAACAGAATGGGAGAAAAAAGTTTATTCTTATTTCAATTCTTCTTTTACTTTTACAGGAGTAGGGGATTCTATATCTTCTAACATTTCTTCTTTTAATTTCTTTAAATTTGCTTGGGATTTTGATAGTAGTTTGAATTATGGTCTAACTACTGTTAATGTAAGCTGGGTAAACAAGACAGATAAAAGAAGTTTTACTTTAGAAGGATTTTATGTTAAATTCCCTCATGGTTTTTCAATTTTCTACCCTTCTAATATAGAAGGAAACGAAGAAATTTCTAATATTGTCCCTATTGGAAATATACTAAACAAGTTTAAAAATTTTATTTATATCAACAACACTAATTCTGTCATAAACTTGGCTAAAGATAGGTATTCAAACAATACTGCTTGTGTTTATTATTATATTAACAACAACTCTTTCAATTTAGGGGATGATTATATAGTTATGGATGGCTACTTATGGCCTAACGGTTCCTTTTTCATAGATAATAATGCTTATTATCTTAATGGCTCTGAAGTAATAAAGTTTAATCCTAATGAAGTTTATTACTGTAAAAATGGAAAATGGGTTGATTTAGATGATGATGAAGAAGCTTGTAAAAAATTTGGGAAATTTTACAGTTCTTATAAGGTAGTTTGGGATAATAATCACAAATGTTTAATTAATAGCATAAATGAACATCCTGTTTGGTATAGAAATTCAACAGGTAATCAAACAATTATTGATTATACTATTTCAAGTAGTTCTACAAACTTAAAAGGTTTTTTAGATTGTGTAGATAAAAACGGAAATATCCACAAAAATGGTGAGACAGTTGGAGATTACTTATGTTCAGCAGGAGTATGGACTCCTTTATTTAATGATCTAAATAAATTTTATATAAAAGAATATCCTTATACAGTAAAAATTAATCTATCATTAAGGAACTTCGCTAGTGAACCTGTTATTTTGAAAGATTGGAAATTAAAAGGTTTAACTAAAGGTTGGAGTGTTAAACTCGATACTAAAGATAATAAAAAAATCTTCAATCCTAATGAAACAATACCTATCTATTTAACAATAACCAATGAAGAAGGAGGGGAAAATATTGACAATTATACATTAACTTTACAATTTATATTAAATGACAATCTATGTGAAACTCCAATAACAATAGATATACCATTTAAAACACAATATGGTATGGAATATTTAAGTTCTTATTATTTTGATAAACCTATTATCTATGATGCAACCAAGGGCAGAACAAACACTGTAAACCTTTACTTAGTTTATGATACTTTCGGAGCTTTAAAGAAATATAGATTGTGTAATAGTCTTTCAGACAATAATTGTTATTTTATTATAACAAAAGTAGTAGAAATACCAAATGGATGTAATGTTGAAGAAGATTATAAATATTTCATGAATGGTTCAGTCCCTGTATACAAAGTTAACTGTACTAAACAACCGTCTAAAGAAGATAAAATAAAAATTTGTTCTGCAGTTATACTAAATGAAAGTTACTTAAAAAATTTATGTAGTGGAATAATAAATGATAAAAACTCTATCTGTGACAGTCATTGTAACTATATAAGCCTAATAACCGAAACTTATAAAAAAGATTTTGATTTTTATTTAGATTATTACTCTGACAATTTATACTACAAACTAAAAGTAACAATAAAAAATACTGGTACAACAAATATCAAAGGAATTAATATCGATTTACAAGATTTAACTGGAAATTGTGGAATAATAAATGGGGAATATTCTGATCCAAATAAATTATTAGTCCCTGGTCAAGTTTTTGAAAAAGTTTTCATGTTTAACCCTACTGGATTATGTAAGATAAAAGTTAATGTAACTGTAGACGACCCAATAACTAAAGAAAAAGAAATAATCATTAATCCTTTTAGTGAAAATGAAAATAAACAAGTTATTAAAACTGATAATCCTTCATTATATCCTTTATATTTAATTTTAGTAGGAATAATAAGCTTAATAATTGGTTTGTATTATATTAAAAAAGAATTAGAGTGAGAATATGTTTATTACTTGTTTAGATTTTAAAATAAATGAAAAGATTTTATGTTTAAAATTCCCTTTAGTTAGCGATAATAATATTTTAATCCCTTATTACATGAGTAGCAACTTAGAAAAACTTTCCTTATTTTTTGATTTTAAAAACTCAATAGAACTTGAAGAAGGATGGTTTGTATTACCTATAAATAAACCAATAGATGAAGTAAAAGATTTTTTAAAAGTTTTTGATGTCATTAATAAAGAAAACTTGACTTCCGAGTTTAAAGATTTTTTACATTACTTAGAAGGAACATATTATTTAGATTTGGAGAAAACTGTCTTGTTTGTTTTAGAATATTTTAATGAAGAATATTTAAAAATATTTACACATTTTTTAAACCTGAAAAACGAAGACATTTATGCTCTTTTAAAACTAAAAGAAACTCAAAAAGAAATGGGTTTACCTTATGTTGTATACCATACTAAAGATTTTACTTTAGTTTTAGGAGAAATAACTAATAACCACTACATATCCATAAGATTTAATAAAATGTCGGATTATATTTCATTCATTAATAAAATTAATAAAACTAAAATAAATTAAGGTATTAAAAATGGATAAAAAGTTAAATAAATACATATATAAAGAAGAAGATATTTTTGAAATACCTGTAGGAATTCCTAATTTTAAA
>CAZGMV010000003.1:0-20330 GCA_964526875.1 Candidatus Woesearchaeota archaeon
TGTCTAACTTTAAAAAGTTTTCTAAAATATCTTCTAAGCAAGTTTCTATTTCTACTCTTTCTTTAGTAATATTTCTATAAAATCTTGTTAGCCTATTATTTGTTATTTTTATAAGAATTTTACTAAGCAAATCATCCACTACTGTTTTAGACAACATCTTATTTTTTTAATACCATTAATTTTACAAATATTTCTATTTTCACGTATAGGTGGAAGTAATAGTTTAATAATTGTAAAAGGTTTGTAGACTTTCGCTAATAACTTTAAAATTAATAATTATTGAAAATAAAGATTGTTTAATTGATTAAAAAATTAAATATTCTTCTTTCAACCATTTCATTAGCAATAAATAAATTCTTTTATAGTACTCACACATTGGACTTTTTTTAAGTATATTTCCATAAGCAAAATAAGCATTTGAAGTACAACCACTACAACAGAAAAATTTAAATTCACAGTTTTTACATTCTTCTAAATCATTAACAAATCTTTTATCTAGTACTTTTTTAATTTTTGAACTGAAAATTTCTTCCCAATTATTGGTTAAATCACCCATCTTAAAGTTATTTAATTGAATAAAATGATAACACGGAAATATTTCTCCTTTTTTGTTAAAAACAATAAAATTTCTTCCAGCTCCACAAGGAGTTTTAGAACAAACTTGTGGTCTATATCTAAGCAATAAATTATTTAATTTAGTTATTGTTTCTTTTAAGATAATACCTTCTCTTAAACCTTTTTTAAATAACTCAAATTCATTTTCAGCAAATTTTACTTGTTTTTCTTTATCCATTATTTTAATTCCTTCCTTTTCCCCTCTACCTGCATTAAAATAATAAAGAACTTTCCATTGTTTAAAACCTTGTTCTTTTAAATCTTTATAAATTTCAAACATTTGATCAGGGTCAATTATTACAGAAATTGCTCCATAAATATTCAAACCTTTTTTTCTAGCCTCTTCAATAGATTTCAAAAATAAATCTCTACTTCCTTTTCCATTTGGCAATACTCTGTAAATGTCTTGATAAGGACCATCATAAGAAACACCAACTGAGATATTTAATCTTTTTAATTTTTCAGCGAATTTACCAACTAATAAGCCATTACTTTGAATCATCCAAACAATTTTTTTTCCTTTTTCTCTTGCTTTTTTATTTCCATAATTTACGGCTTTTTCAATTAAATCAAAATGTAACAGAGCTTCTCCACCTCCTAATTGAATAGCTATTTCTTTGTTTGGTAATTCTAACACCTTATCTATTATATTTTTTAGAATGTTCCATTCTATTGCTTTATCTTCTCCTGCACTTACATAACAATACTTACATCTTAAATTACACGCATTACTTAACTCTATTTCAACTATAACAATATCAATTTCCTTAAACCTCTCAAAAAAGCTATCACTTATGATGGATTTTCCGTTTATTTTTATAATTCCTTTTCTCCAAAGGAAAAAGTAAAAAAAATTATATTCTTTATTATAATTTTCAATTAATTTTTGGAATAAATTAAATTCTTCTTTGTCAAAAACTAAAAAACTGCTTTTATCAGGGGAAAAAAGAAAATAATAACTACCTTCCTTTTTGATTTTAATATTTTTTTCTTTTTCGATTTTCCAATTTGAACAAAATATCCCATCACATTTACCTTTTAAATAAAAAGGACATTTATTTTTATCAAAATCGATATTTACAAAACCTTCTTCATTTGAGAAAAGGAAATAGTCGTTAATTTTGGAATCGAAAGAGTTAAAATTATTGGTAGGCAATACACAAGGAGGTAAATTAACTAGTTTACCAACTTTGCTTTTTTCTAGCATATTTAAAATTTCTTTAATTTTTTTTTGATATTGTTTATCAAAAGGTTTTAAATTTAAAGGGATAATGATTAATCTTCTATCCTCTTTTTTTGCTTTTTCTAGAGCTTTATTTAGTTCATATTCGTAATTTTTATTTAAGTCTAAAAAAAGAAAAATAAAATTATAAAAATAAAAAAAAGGTTCTTTTTCCACTTCTTTATTCTATAAACTTTGTTAATAAATTAAAATTAGTATTGAGTAGTGGTAATTTATTTTTATAAATACTAAAACTAAACTAAATTTAAAATGAATGGTATAATGTGTAAAATAGTAGATGCAGATTTTATTTTTATTCTATTGTGGGCGCTAGCAGCAGGAGGAGTTTTAGGAATTGTTTATGGTTTAAAGTTAACTTTGAGATTAGAAGAAAGAATTATTGGGCTTGAGGAGAAGATTTTAAATATTGAAAAAAGAATTGAAAAAGAAGAAAAAGAAGAACTAAAAGAACTAAAAGAAATTGAAGAATTGGAGAAGAAAAAATCTAAAAAATAAAGTTATTTTTTAATAATTTTTAATTATCTCTTCTAATTTTTTCCTTGCTTCGTTAATTTTTCCAGTTTTATTATTAATTTCTTTTAGAATTGCCCCTGTTTCAAAAGCTATTGTTAAAGACAGAACTTCAGCAATTTCAATTTCCCTTTCTATCTCCTTTTCATCTTCAATTTTTCTATTTCTTGTTTTATCTTTTAACCTTCTTTCTAAAATTTCTTTAGCATCTGCTTTTATAAATATCAAACAGTCAGGAGTTATTTTTTGAATTAAAACTTTTTGTATTCCTACAAAAAAGCCAAAATCTAATTTTAAAATTAAATGAGTGTCAATAATAACTTTTCTTTTTTCAGAATTAAAAACTAGCTCTTCTAACCAATCAATAGCCTTATGATAAATTCTTTTGTAATCATCAACACTTAATTTTTTTCCTAATTCATCTCTATTTTCAACTTTTCCTTCTGATTTAGCAACTTCAAACATTAAATCTCCAAAATTAATGTAAAGAACTTCTTTATCTTCAATTAAATTTTGTAATAAAGTAGTTTTTCCTACTCCTGACAAACCATAAACAAAAAAAATTTTCTTATCAAACAACACAATATTAAATAACATCAAGCTTTATAAAATTTTTCTTTGGCTTTTTTCATGGTCATTAAGTATTTATTAAACACAGAAAAATCAATTAGATTGATGCAAGATAATAATGTAATAACTGCTATCGTTGAAGATAATGCTAACAAAAATCAAATAAAAGAATTCGTTGAAAAAGAATGGAATGTAAAGGTAGAAAAAGTTAGAATTACAAATGTAAAAGGAAAAAAGAAAGCTTATATTAAAATAAATAAAGAAGAAAAAGCTGTAAATATTGCTAACAAATATGGTATTATCTAAGCAAAAAAGTATAAAATTAAAAATAAGTAAAAATAAAGGGTGAAAATATGAAAGCAGTAAAAGCAAGAGGAAGAGGAGTTCCAGTTGGGACATATGTGAAAGCAGCTGATAATTCAGGAGCACAAATCGTTTATATTTTTGCAGTAAAAGGTGCTAAACCAAGAGCAAGACAAAGAGCTCATGCAATGGTTGGAGATTTGGTTATAGGTTCTGTAGTTAAAGGAAGACCAGATATGAGAAAAAAAGTTGTTTATGGTGTTTTAATTAGACAAAAGAAAGAATATAGAAGGCCTAACGGTATGAGAGTTAAGTTTGAGGACAATGCTATTGTTGTTTTAAGAGAAATTGAGAATTTCATGCCGAAAGGCTCTTTAGTAAAAGGACCAATTGCGAAAGAAGCAGCAGAAAGATTTTCCACAATCGCTAAAATTGCAAACATGATAGTTTAAATAAGTAAAATAAACAAAAATAAAGAAAAGAAAGGTGAGATTATGGGTAAAAGATTAATTCAACAAAGAAGAGGGAGTGGAAGACCTTTATATAAAGCAAACACTTTTAAAGCTTATGGAAAAATCGGTTTTAGAAAACCAGATGAAAAAGAAGAAAATGTTTTAAAAGGAATTATTAAAGATTTGATTAAAGATCCTATTCATTATGCACCTTTAGCTGAAATTGTTTATGAAGATGGAACAAAATCTCTAATACCAGCTCCTGAAGGTGTGAGAGTTGGAGAAGAAGTTTATATCGGAAAAAACGCTGTAATTAAACCAGGTAGTATTTTACCATTAAATTCTATTCCAGATGGAACAAATGTTTACAACATTGAATTAAAATATGGAGATGGAGGGAAGCTAGTTAGAAGTAGTGGTTCTTTTGCAAAAGTTATTAACCATATAGGAGAAGATGTTGTTATTGAATTGCCATCAAGAAAGAAAATTATTGTTTCTGGGAAAAATAGAGCAGTTATTGGAGTTATTGCAGGAGGAGGAAGGATAGAGAAACCATTTATAAAAGCAGGAGCTAAGGAAAAATATATGAGAGCTCACTCAAAATTAGCAAGATGGCCTAGAGTTAAAGGAGTTGCTATGAACGCTGTTGACCATCCTTTAGGAGGTAAACATAGGAAAAAAGGAAAACCAACAACAATTTCAACTAAGAAACATCCACCAGGAGCTAGATTTGGTCATTTAAGAGCAAGAAGAACTGGAGTGAGAAAATAAAGTGATAGAAATGAAAGGAGTTGATTATTTGGTTATCTTTTTAGCGTCTCTTTTTGTTATTTCTTTATCATTAGCAGCAGAACTCCTTTTAATCTTTTTAAATAAGTTAGATATAGATAAAATCAAAGAACTAAAAGAAGAGATAAAGAAAAAGCAAGAAAAAATTAAGGAATTAATGAGAGAAATGAGAGAAAGTAAAGATGAAAAGAAATTAATGGAAATCCAGGGAAAAATAGCAAAATTACAAAACGAATTATTGGCAAATAATTTCAAAATAATGAAAGAGAGGTTTAAAGTTTCTTTGTTAACTTGGATTCCTGCGCTATTTATCTTTATCAGGTTAAATAAGTATATGGGTGGATTTTCCTTTGGATGGTTTCTAATTTACTTAGTAAGTTTTATGTTGTTGGATAAAATAATAAGAAAAATTGTTAAATTAGATTATTAAGGTGTGTAAAATGGAATATTTCAACAAAGAAATTGATGTTGATGATTATTTAGATGAAGGTTTTTTAAAGATTAGATCTGTAATTGAAATTGTTGGGGCTCCAAAAGATTATGTAGAACAGCTATTAGATCAAATAATTGAAAACATTTTCTTATTTCAAATTGATAATTATCATTTGTTAAAAAAGGAGGAAATAGAAAAAATTAAAGAAAAAACGAAAGAAGCTTTGGAAAAAGAAAAAGATCTATTTGAGTTAATTGGTGAAGAATACAAAAAAAGAAGAAATAATGTTGTGGTTTCAGTTTATAAGGATGAAGTGATACCGGTTGAAGGACAACCCTTATTTACCTCATTTATTGAAATAGAAATGCTATTAAAGGATACCATTGAGCTATTTAAATTTGCTTTGAATTTTACACCTTCTTCAATTGAAATTTTAGAACCAACAACAATAAAAATAAAAAATACAGAGATGCAAGATTTTATTAACGAAGTTGTGACAATAATTAACCAATTATTTGCTAGAATGAAAAACTTAGATGCAGAAAATAGGCTATTAAAAGAACAATTAAACAAGTTTGCTAAAAAACCAGGTTTTAGAGTTGGAAGAAAATAAAACAATTAATTAAAAGTCTAAACCAATTTTTTAATTTTTAAATAAAAAGACAATTACTACTAAAAGCAGATAAACTGCTGTTATTAAAAACAACCAAATTCTCTTTAATTTACTTAGTTTATTTAAATAGAAATAAGAAAAAATTAGACCTAAACCAAAACCTAAAATATGAGCTAAATGATCAATACTATCATTGCTAAACAATGAAGAGAATTCTTCTTGGATAGCAAAAATTTCAAATAAAGGCAAATAAGGAAACTCTTGAACTAATAAAAATATTAGAGTAGGGACTAATGAAATTGACAAAGGGAAAAAAACTAAAGAAATTGCTGCAAAAGCAAAAATTATTCCAGAAGCTCCTATTGCAGAATAGCTAGGATCAAAAAATAATAAATAATGTATTAGAAAGTGGATTATATTAAGCACAAATCCAAATAAGAAGTAGAGTTTCAAAACATTAAACCTGTAATTAACTAAGATTCCAAAAAAATAAAGGAAAAGCATATTATATAAAAAATGACTTATCTCCATATGTGCTAAAAAAGAAAGATTAAATAAATAAAAATTTGAAGGGTTTGATGTAAATATTAACTCCCAAATATCAATTATGTTATTAAATACGTCATCAGACAAACCTACAAAAGCAGAAAAGAAAACAATAAAATAAAAAGAGATAAAAACAAGAGTGTTTAAAAACAACAAAACAAAAACTTCCTTATGCTTATCTATTAAATGGCTTTTAATATATTGAACTAACTTTTTAAAGGGTAGTAAAGGTTGTTTTTTTATTGTGTAATACACCAACTCAAAAGGAAACTTTAATATTAAAACAGAAAAACCTAGAATGAAGAACAAATCATCCAAAACAGGATTTTCTTTTTTCTGAATTTTTTCTGATACTTTATTTTTTTCTTTTTGTTTTTCTTTTTTAACCACTAAAATTTTAAACACAATTCTTTTTAAAATTTATTTAAAACTAATTTTTATAACTTATGTCAATTTTTATTTCTAAATACATACACAACTCTAGTTAGAGCGTTATTCACGAAGTGTTCTACCCTTTCTTTTGGACCATAAGAATCTAATAAGCTAATAACTTCTTGAAAATGTTTAGGAGCAACAATAACTAAATTATTCAAGTTTTCGTTTTCAAAAGAAGATTTTAAAAATTTCTCATAAACTTTAAATATTTCTTCTTTAAAAGAAGTGCTTGATTTTCCATAAGGAGGATCACAAACGATAGAAAAGGGTCTTTTAATCAGATTATTTATATAAAAAGCATTGCTTAAAACGACATTAGTTGGAGCTCTAAAAAATTTTAAATTTTCAATACTTCCCTTAACAGCTTTCCAATCTTTATCAATTCCTAGAAATTTTTTATTTAAGTGAAAAGCCTCTATTATTATAGTTCCAGTCCCTACAAAAGGATCTACAATGAATTGATCATTAGCAAGATTGACCAAAGTTTTTGCAAATTTAGGTTTTAATGAATAAGGTCTATTAAAAGGTCTATTTTTTGGTTCTCTTTTAGTAAACTTTTCTCTTTCTTTAATTATTTCTCCGAAGAAAATTTTATCTTCATAAAAGAACAAAAACAATTTTTTAGCATCTTCATTAAAGGAAAATTTTAGATTAAATTTATTTGTCAAATAATCTTGGATTTCTTTAGCTTTTTTTCTATTACCCAAAACCTTTATTCCAACTTTATGTCCTTTTAAATAGCTTAAATCAAGATCTTCAATATTTTCAAAAACTCCAAAAAATTTTCCATAGTATTTAGTTAAAGCTAATTCTGTGAAATTTAATTCATTAACTAAAACTAAAGGACCTACAATTTTAATTGGTTGATAGTAAGTTTTTAATTCTGTAAAAGAAAGAGAAAGATTTTCTTGATCTAAAAAAAGAAAAAACATTATTCTTCTTTAATTTCATCTAATTTTTTTACTTCTTTTTCAATAACTTCCCCTGTCTCTCTATCAACACCTTCTAAAACCACTTCTTCTTTTATTGTTATTTCATCTGGCAATCTTGCATCTGGAGGTAAAATATATACATCAACTGAAATCACACCAGGTTTTAATGTTCTAGAAACATTAGCATACTTAACGTTTCTTTGAACAACTTCTCCTACTTTTGGAAGATACCCATAAAAGAATCTCCAAGTGGCCCCTCTATCAGCTGGGATTTTTCCATTCATTCTAATTTCTACTCCATAAGCTCCAGCTTTAATGACTCTAGATATAAAGTTATAACCAATTCTTTTAAACACTTTAATTCCTTTAACTTCTAAAGCTCTACAAATTCTCTGTCCAATAATATTTGGATCCAAATCAGGATGAGTGTTAATGTTTTTAACATCAATAAAAGGATTTTCTAAACCAAACTTGTTTTTTAACTCTTTAGCAATTCCAGATAAATTAAAGTTCCTAATAATTAAATTAGGCTTTAAAGCATATATAATTACTTTATCTCCAATAGGTGTTTTAACAATTTTTCCCTCACTAACCCCATAATCTTTAAACACTTTATACAAATATTCTAAAGCCAATTGTCTTTGAACACTTTCTTTAATAAATACATTTTCTATCATTGTTTCTCACCCCCTTTATTTTGTTCTTCAGATACAACTTTATTTTCTTTATTATCCTTTTTTAACTTTCCTTTAACTGTTATAATTATGTGAGTAGCTTTTCTTCTTGTTCCAATTTTTCTTCCTCCATGAGGGATTGTTTGACCTTTTAAAGCTTGTAAATAAACTTTAGCTGTACTAATATCAATTCCTTTCTGCTCAGCATTATTTTTAGCATTAATTAAAACTTGTTTAACATACTTTGCAACTTTTACAGGATACTTTCCAGGACCAATTCCTTTTTTATGCGCTACTCCTCTATTATACTTAGTCAATCTAATAGGTCTCTTTAAGTTAATAATATCTTCTAAATAAGCTAAAGCTTCTTCCACAGTTAAACCTTTAATATTCCTTCCTAATTCAACACTGTACTTTCTTGAAATTGGTAAATTAAATGCTTTTCCTACAGCTTCCATTTGAATCACCTTAACAACTATTTCAAGTAAAGAGCCACGTTTTCTTTATCAAATCTAAATTTAGGATCTAATTCGCCTTTTTCCTTATAATATTTAATTAATCTTTTGATTCTTGCTTCAATAATCAACAATCCTCTTTTTGAATGTTTATCTTTTTTGTGCACTAATAAATGTTTTCTAACTGCTAAGTATCTTCTAAACAAAGCTTTTAAGTCATCAGGAATCTGTGGTTTAACACCCTTTTCTTCTAAAAATTTTTTCAATTTCATACCTAAAACTTCTCTAACATCCAAAATACCATATTGATCTCTTAAAACTTGACCTATCTGAGCTAAGGAATAACCTTCTTTAGCCATCTTTAAGATTAACAATTCAACTTGTTCTTTTGTTATATTATTCATTTCCATAATTTTATCAACACTTAACTTCATCTTTTACCACCTCTTAAATCCATTCAACTTCTTGTTTTTTCTCAATTTTTACATTCAGCGCTTTCTTAACCCACTCCATAGCTTCTTCTTTTTTAATTTTATGCCTCAAAGGTATTTTAGTTCTTCTTAGTTTTCTATATTTATTTCTCCAACCTCCTTTTCTTTTTAATGTAACGCTAACATCCATACCCAAAATCCCAATCTCTGGGTCGTATTTAATACCAGGAATTGTTAGATATTCTTTAATACCAAATGAAAAATTTCCAAACTCATCAAAAGATCTAGGATCTATAGTCCTATCAACAGCATCCAAAAGTTTATTTAAGATTTCTTTTGCTTTTTCTTTTCTTAATGTAACCATAGCTCCTTTAGGGATTCCAGGCCTTACCCCCCATTGTTGAACTCTTTTTTTACCTCTAACCACAGTTGGTTTTTGCCCAGTGATTCTTTCAACTAATTTTAAAGCCCTTTCAACATCCTTAACATCTGTTGAAGTTGAGATATTGATTGTTACTTTTTCAATATCAATATTTCTCATAACATTCTCTTTCATTTTTTCCACCTCTTTTTTTATTGAACCTTTTTCAAATGAACCGGGTGTGAAATTACAATTTTTTCTTTACTTCCATCTTTAAATTTAATTAGATAACATTCTCCTTGCTTTCCAACAACAGTAGCAATTTTTCCTTTAAATCTTGGGTGAGGCATACCAAAGTGATAAGAAGGTTCTAAAACGATAGCTACCTTATCTCCAATTTCAAATTTTTGAATTAATCTAGATATGCTAATTTTTCCTCTTTGTCTTGGATGCTTTCTTAAAATTTGTCTTGTTCCTTTCCTATAACCACCTCTTCTTTTCATTTTATCACCTCAATTAAGTTTGCCTCTATTAATTTACCTTTACCCCCAGTAGGCCTAGCGATTATGCTTTCACAATTCATACATTTTACGATTGTTGATGGTTTTGAATAGATAATTTGTTCATGATTACATTTTTTACATTTTACTCTCCAAAGCTCACTAGACTTTCTCATAACTTCTTGCCAAAAGAAAAATTTATAAAACTTAGTCAATCCAAAGTTCTTTATCTTTGATTATAGATTATATAACATTATACAATATATTTATGAACTAACTTATCAAAAATTTAGTTTAAATTAAATACATTAGAATATTCTAAAAAAAGAACAAAAACTTATAAATGAAAAACTAAAGATAATTTTATAAATTTTGTTGCTCATACTTCATTGAATTGGAGTTATTACTTAGAAGAAATGAAAAAAATTTATAAGGCTCAAAATTGACAAAGTATTTTTAAAATTTTTGTTGGGATGTATGAATTAAAAAACTAAAAATAAAAGAGGTGATAATAAATGGCTCAAAAAAAAGGAAGGATCAAAAAGAAAAAGAAAATTTGGTTAAATATTTTAGCACCTTCAATTTTTGATAATAAAAAAGTAGGAGAAACTTTAGCAGAAGAGCCTGAAAATGTAGTTGGAAGAGTAGTGGAAGTTTATTTATTCAATTTAACATTAAACCCTAAACATCAAGAAGCAAAATTAATACTGAAAATAGATGAAGTAAGAGGAGAAGATGCTTTAACAAAAGTTGTTGGCTACGAATTGATCAACACATATGTAAAAAGATTAGTTAAAAAAAGAACTGATAGAGTAGATATTTCAGAAATTTTTATTACAAAAGACAAAGAAGTTTTAAGAATTAAACCAATGGTTATTACAGCTTCTAACACAACATACAGTGTTAGAAAGGCAATTAGGTATAAAATGTCTGAGTTTTTAAAAGAAAAAATTTCAAATTCAACTTATGAAGGACTATTAAAAGAATTAGTTAGTGGTAAATTAGAAAAGGACTTATTCGATTATGTAAAACCAGTGATGCCTTTAAAGTATGCTAAAATAAGAAAAATTGAGTTAGTAGAGGGTGTAGAAAAAGAAAAGATCTTAAGAATGCATGAAAAAATTTATAACCAATAAAAAATTGAAAAATATTTTACTTTTTCTTTATTTGTCAGCTGATGGGATTTCTCATCATTAATCAGAGAACTCACCGCTCATCATTTTTTATTTTTAACAAACCATTAAAATTTAAAAACAAAAATTTAAAAGTTTATATAACTTAATCCTCTAAAATTCTAAAAACTGCTTTTAGAGCAGGAATTAAAGATGCAGAACTAATGAAGATTATCAAACTATTTATAATTTTTGAAAAAGGTTCTAAAAATGAGTAAAGATTGTCTAAACTAACTAAACCTAAACCTCTTCCA
Source organism: Candidatus Woesearchaeota archaeon (assembly GCA_964526875.1). Lineage (GTDB taxonomy): Archaea > Nanobdellota > Nanobdellia > CAZGMV01 > CAZGMV01 > CAZGMV01. The sequence goes on from CAZGMV010000003.1 coordinate 11,289, forward strand.
ACATACTCAATCAAAGAATAAAAATTATTTAAAGTAATAATTAAAACTAAACTTGCTATCAGATAAGTGTTTAGTTCTTTTCTTTTTATGTTATGATAACCAGTAATTAAACCAAAAAAAGAAACTAGCAAATAAAGAATCATTAAGACTTTACTGTTTTTAACTAAAATACTAACTAATCCTGAAACTAAAGCCAAAATTAAACCAATTCCAAATAAGATATGTCCTACTAATTTTCTTTCTTTTGAATTCATAATTTTTTATTTCATTAATAAAATCTTAAAATTTTTTAACTACTAAAAAATATTGATTAAACTTTATTAAAAAGAAATTGTTGAATTTTAAAAATGACAACTAAAAAATCTGCTAAAAAAGAAATAGAATTGTTAAAGGAATATAAAAAAGCTTTTCAAGATATTGTCTTAGAAGAAGAAAAAGAAGGTTTCTTAATACATTTTTTTGTTTATTTATTTGTTATAGTAGGAACAACCCTTTATTTATTAATTAATAGAAATTTAAATATAGAAACTTTGAAACCGCTATGTATTGTTTTTTTAGGATGGACTTTAGCTATTGTAATACATTACTTTGAAGCATTTTATTGGGTTAAAGAACACATTGCCAAAAAAGAAGAATTAGCAGAACTAAAGATTAAAAAAGAACTAAAAAAATAAAAAACTTTTTCTTTTTTTATTTACCGAATTAATTTACTTTTTTAAATACTTTAAAAACTTCTTCTTCATTTAAAATAACATTTATACCACCTCTTGGGATTGCTAAAGGTAAAACTTAAGAAAGAACAGCATCTAACCTATCTTTAAAAACTATTTATCCCAAGTTTTCCAATAATTCTCTATTTTTTATTTTTAAATTTTCAATCTTCTCTTTTAAAGCAATTTTAAAAGTATCAAAATTTAATAATTCAACTTCTTTTTTATCTTCTTTAATAGGAAATCCTTTTGAAATTAAAGAATATTTAGCCTCAACTAACATTGTTCTTGCATACTTATTTTTAATTTCTTCCATAAAGTAAAATAAACAAAAAAGTTATAAACATTTTTTTAATTATGGAAAATGACTTATTTTGAGGAACTAGCTAATTTATTCTCTAAATTAGAAAAAGAGTCAAAAAGATTGAAAAAAACTTATTTAATCTCACAATTTCTAAAAATTTTAGATGAAAAAGAATATGAGTATGTTATTAGATTTTTAACAGGCCAATTATTCTTTCCTTGGGAAGAAAAAATCTTAGGGGTTAAGGATAAATTAGTTTTTAAAGCCTTATCTCAAATTAGTGGGGAAAGCCAAAAAAAAATTGAAAATTTATATACTAAATTAGGAGATATCGGAGAAGTTATAGAAACCACTTTAAAAAAATCAAAATTTCAAAGTTTTTTTAAGAAAAAGTTGACGATTGAGGAAGTTTTTAAGAAAATTATTAGTTTGGCAGAATACGAAGGTGAAAAAAGTATTGAAAAAAAATTAAACACTTTAAAAGGATTATTATCTAATAGCAATCCAAAAGAAGCAAAATACATAGCAAAAATTATTTTAAATGAATTAAGGGTAGGGGTAGCTGAAGGAATAATTAGAGATGCATTAGTTTGGAACTTCTTACCAAAACCTGTTGGAATTTTTGGAATATGTGAAAAGTGTGGGCAAGTTGTTTTTTTACAAGATAATTGTCTAAATTGTGGTTTTCCAATGGATAAAGAATATTCACATCAAGTTTTTTTATTTGAAAAAAAATTAGAAGATAAAGTTATTAAAGTAAAAGATGAAGAATTAGAAAAAATTTTGAAAGAAAATATTGATAAAGAATACTTAATTTTCTCAACAAAAGAGAAAGCTCAAGAGTTCTATAATCTAGAAGTAGAGCTAATGGAATTAAATTACTCAAAACTAGTAGATTATGGAGAAATTGCAAGATTATTAAAAAATAATAGAAAAAACTTCTTTAAAATCAAAGTAAGATTATTCAGGCCAATTAGAGTTATGTTAGCTCAAAAAGTAAAGAATATTAAAGAAGGTCTAGAAACTGTTGGTTCTCCAGCCTTAGTAGAATATAAATACGACGGATTTAGAGTTCAAATTCATAATAAAGAAGGCGAAATAAGAATTTATACTAGAAGACTGGAAGAAGTCACTAAACAATTTCCAGATCTAGTCGATTTAGTAAAAAAACATATAAAAGCTAAAAATTATATTATTGAAGGAGAAGTTATAGGTTTTAAGGATGGAAAACCTTTGCCTTTCCAATATTTATCAAGAAGAATTAAAAGAAAATACAATATTCTAGAATTAGCTAAAGAAATTCCAATAAAAGCTAATTTATTCGATATTGTTTTTTTAGAAGATGAATTATTTAATAAAACTCAAGAAGAAAGAAGAAAACTACTTAAAACCCTATTAAAAGAAAACGAAAGAATAGTTTTATCAAAAGCATTAATTAGCGGTGATGAAAAAGAAATCAAAAAATTCTATGATCAATCTCTGATGGAAGGACAAGAAGGAATAATGATGAAAAATTTAAAAGCCCCTTACAAACCTGGAAAAAGAGTAGGATATATGGTTAAACTAAAACCTACTTTAGAAAATTTAGATTTAGTTATTGTGGCTGCTGAATGGGGGGAAGGAAAAAGAGCTGGTTGGTTAACAAGCTATTATATAGCTGCTTTTGATGAAAAAAACCAAGAATTAGTTGAGATAGGAAAGGTTTCAACAGGAGTTAAAGAAAAAGATACTTCAGGAGTAACCTTTGAAGAGCTAACTAATCTATTAAAACCTTTAATAATAAAAGAAGAAGGAAAGAAAGTTCTTGTTCAACCAAAAGTTGTTGTTGAAGTTGCTTATGAAGAAATACAAGAAAGTCCAACCTATAAGAGTGGTTTTGCCTTAAGATTTCCGAGAATCGTTAGATTAAGACCTGATAAAGGAGTTGAAGACATTGATTCAATTGAGAGAATTAAAAGAATTGCAGAATTACAAAAAAGGGAAAAAGTTGAAAAAGAATTAGGAATTATAGATCTTTGAAGCTTTAAAAATTTATGTTCTTATTTTTAAACGGCCCGGGAATAAGAGCCTCTTTGAGTTTCCTTAGGTAACAATGAAAAGAGGTGTCAGGCCCGGGCCATAATTTGTTTAAATACAGATTTTAAATTCTTAAAATGAAATTAAAAATTTAGCAACCACTTCCATAATGGCACAAACCTTATTTTTCCTTTTTTCCTCCACCACTTTACTTCCTTTTCACCTTCATAATCCCATGTGATTACTGTTAATGGCACATTATCACTCAATTTCAATTCTTCTTTAGCATGCAATAAAGCTCTTATTTCCCTCCTTGGCACTTCTTCATAAGAATTAGCATAACACACTTGTATCAACTCCTTTATTTTATTACTTTCTTTAATGAGGAAATCTACTTCATAACCTTCTTTAGTTTTGTAGTAGAAGATTTCTTGTAAAGGATTCAAGTTTTCCATACGTTTCAATTGTATAAAAACCACATTTTCTATTTTTTTGCCAATATTCTCTGATATTTCAAATAATTTTGCTATTGCCGTATCTACAAGATAAATTTTTTTAGGCCATGATTCTTTTACATGTACTTTATGTGAATATCGGGACACGAGGAATAACACAAAAGTGTCTTCTATTTCATACAAATAATTTGAAATTGTTTTTAGGTTAGAATCTATATTAAGTGTCATTAGATAATCTTTTATGTTTTTTAAACTAATCTCTTTCCCATAATTTTTTAATAAGAATTCAAATATAAATCGTGCTGTTTTAATATTTTTTATATTTTTGCGTTCTACAAAATCCCTAAAAAACATTAAATCAACATATTCTTTTAAAATTTTCTCAGAAAAAGAATAAATAGCAAACTCGGGAAATCCTCCTTTAATTAGATAATCTCTAAGTAGGTCTTTTATCTTTTTAAAAAAGTAAGGGTCTTCCATATTAAACTTTTTAACTTTAAGATATTCTTTAAAACTAAAAGGAAGTAAAGTATAACTTAGAGTTCTACCCCTTAATTGTGTTGCAATTTCTTTGCTAAGAAGTTTAGAAGAGGATCCAGTAACAATTACTTTAATGTTCTTGTTGTGAAGAGATCTTACCAACAAATGCCAATTTTCTTTTTCTTGTACTTCATCAATAAATACGACGTCCACATTATTTTTCATTATATAATAAAAAATCTCTTTAATGTCTATATCCTTGAGTATTATACTATCAAAATCAAAAAATAAGTAATTTTTACATTTCTTAGCCATGCTATACAAATAATATGTTTTCCCACTTCTCCTTGGACCAATTATAGAAATTATTTTGTTATGTGTGGTTTTTATTCTTAACTCTCTTTCAAAGATGTTTATAGAATCAATAAACTTTTTATTGTCCTTTACATGACTTTCCAATATAACATTTACATCCATATAATATCTTATTTATCAAAAAATTTAAAAAATTTATTAAATGACCTAATAATTATTTAAGATTTTTAATTATTTCCATAATGGTACAAACCTTATTTTTCCTTTTTTCCTCTTTCCCTCCTTGGCACTTCTTCATAAGAATTAGCATAACACACTTGTATCAACTCCTTTATTTTATTACTTTCTTTAATGAGGAAATCTTTAATCATCAAAATTCATATAAAGACATTTTTTACCTTCTAAACATCTCAATGAAAAATAGTCTTACCACTTGTTTTTCCACTTTAGTCCTTACTTAAGCTATACCAAACTTAAACATGCTGAATAATTTATGACGATAAATGAAGTAATAACAAATATTTAAGAATTTCTTGAAAAAAATTAAGAATGAAATTAAAAATAAAAAAATTAAAGTATGTTTTATTTTTATTCGTTTTTTTGCTTGATTTTTGTTTGTTAAAAGGAAGTGGTGTAAAATATATATCTTCTGATTTGGAATTAAAAGCAATAAATCCCACAACGCCTAAAGCAGGTGATTTATTAACAATAACTTTTGAATTGAACAATATAGGGAATGAAAGAGGAAATTTCCATATATATTTTTTAAATAACACAGTATTTCAATTTATTAGTGAGAATGAAGAAATAATTAATGTTGGAGCAAAAGGAACAAAAGATTTTAATGCTTATTTTAAGATAAATGATAATGCTTTAAGTGGAAAGTATCCTTTGATCGTTAAAGTTCTTAGTGAAACTGGAGAAGAAAAAACTTTTAATTTCTTTATTGAAATCAAAAATGATGCTAATTTAGTTTTAAAGCAAAAAAATATTGTTTGTTTAATCGGAAAAGAATGTAATTTAAATTTAACTTTACTAAATAATGGTTATGGAAAAGCCAAAAATATTGTTATAAATTTTGATTTACCTTCTAAAACTATTGAGATTAATGAACTAAAACCATTAGATTCAAAACCATTAAATGTTAATATATATGTTCCAGAAAACTTAGAAGAAGGAGTTTATAATCTAAAAGCACTAATTTCTTATATGGATGAAAACAACAATTTAATAAAAAAAGAAGTCAATTTACCAATTGAATTAAAAAGCAATGTGGACTTACAGATTTCTTCTTTAGATTATGACAAAGAGGAAAATTACATAAAAGTAAAAGTTGAAAATCCTGGAGAAGGAAAAGCAAAGGAAATTAAAGTTGAAGTAGAATTACCAAAATTAAACTTAAAAAGAACTTTTTATTTAGGAAGTTTAAATGAAGGAGAAGATAGCACAATTTATTTTTATTTGCCAACAATTTTAATTAAAGAAAGGGAACAACCAGTACTGATTAAGGTTTATTGGAAGGATTACAAAGAAGAAGAGAAAAAATTTGAAGGAAATATTTTAATTGAAAATAATATTAAAGAAAACACAAAAATAATTTGGGTTGTTTTGTTTTCAATATTGTTAGTATTAGTTTACTTCATAATTAAGAAGAAAAAAGGGAAAAAAGAAGGAAAAAAGGAATAAAATGATACTAAAAGAAAGATTAAAAGGTTTATTATTTTCATTAAAATTTGGCTTGCTTCTTTTTAAGAGAAATTTAAAAACAACAGTTTTTATCACTTTAATCTTTTCTTTAATTTTGTCATTACCAACCTTAACAAAATCGGTTACAGATGGTTTTGGAATAAAAATAAAAAAAGATGTTTATAGATTCATAGGAGATTTTGTAATAAAAAGTATTAATGAAAAAAACTTAAACAAGATTTATTCCAAACTAAACCAACTGCCTTATATACAGTTTTACATACCAGTTTATGCAACAAATGTTTTAATAAAAGATAAAAATGAAAATAAAGTAGGTTGTAATTTATTAATAGTTGATGATTTTGAAAGGTTTGTTGAAATAAACAATTTAAACAAAAAATTAATTGAAGGAACAATAGAAACAGGAAAAAAAGGTATTTTATTAGGTAAAGAGCTTACCACAAAAGGTAAGTTAAAGCTTTATCCAAAGCCTTTAGATGTTGAAAGTGGGGATAATGTACAAGTCTTAATTGAAAACAAAGTTCTAAATTTAAAGGTAATGGGAATTTATACAAAAGGAGAGCCTAGCTTAGATACTTTTGCTTTAGTTCCTGCTAAATCAATAGAAGAAAGTAACTTCAAACCAAATAAAATAATATTGTTTTTAAAAGAAGAATATAAAAGGAAATCCGATGAAATTTATAAAGATCTAGTTAATGAATTTCCTTCTTATACAGTAAACTCAATTAAAGAAGAAATGACGACTATTGATAGCTTTTTAAAAACATTTTCTCTAATTTCCTCAATAACTTTTTTCTTTGGAACCTTAATAGCTGTTGTAATAATTTATTCCTTAATCTCAATTAATGTAAGAAATAAAAGAGTTGAAATTGGAATTTTAAGAGCTTTAGGAGTAAGAGAAAGGTTTATTATTTATACTTATTTGTTCTTAACAATCTTTTATTTAATAAGTTCCTTAGCATTATCGGTAATCATTTTGAAATTGTTTGAAATATTCTTTTATTATAATCCGATTCATTCTCCTTTTGGACTAATAAGACCTGCTATTGATTATAAATTTTTTATTGTCAATTTTATTAAGCTCTCAATCTTTTTAATTTTTATAGCTTATTTACCTATAAAGGAAGTAGTTAAAGAAAATTTGCTTTCACAAATAAGAAGTTAACATTTTAAGGTTTAAGAAATATTTTGAATTTAGAACAATATGTTAGCATTTCCTAAAGAAGTAGATGAAAAATTGAATAAAACCACCACAACTAGAGATATTAGAAAGTAAAAAAATAAAAAGGAAATAATAATTAAACCTTTTTGTTTTTCATAGGACTAAGAAAAGATATTTAGGAAGTATTGTAAAAAAAGGCTATATCCTTCTGCCAGTATCTATGGAACATTCATTTATACCAAATTAACACATCATAAAACTCTTTATAAACATCTAAAAGTAAATTCCATTGTAGTGATAGATGTTATTGATTCCTTAAAGTAAAAAATGGAAAAACGGTCTTTTGCCTATGAATAAGAAAAAAGAATAGATTTTGTTTCCTGAAATAATTGAAAGTTCTTCAATACTAGCAATTATAGAATTTAAAGAAAGAAAAGAACAAGTAGGAGTTATATTATATTGTCCACAAAACAAAATCTGTAAAAACTATTATATAATAGAAGAGGATATAGAAGATGATAAATTATTTAATAGGAAAAAAATTAGCAGCTTAGCAAAAAATTGTTTGAAAACAGATATGAAGATTGTTGTAAAATTAAACTAGTGGTTAAAATATAAACTACTTACAATCAATAAGCATCATAGAAAATTTAGAAAAATATTTTTTCTTTTTATTCTATGAATAAAAATGAAGAAATTATTTTAGAAGGAAAAAATATTTCTAGAACATTTCAGGTAGGAAATAATAAATTAGAGGTGTTAAAAGATGTAAATTTAAAGATAAAAAAAGGAGATTTTGTAGGTTTATACGGGCCTAGTGGAAGTGGGAAAAGCACTTTACTTTATATTCTTTCTTTAATTGACTTCCCAAATAAAGGAGAAGTAATTTACAATATAAATTACAACTATAAGAAAGATCCTTATGGTTTTAGACTGAAATATTTGGGTTTTGTTTTTCAGCAATATAAATTGATTCCTGAGCTAACAATTTTAGAGAATATTATTTTACCTAATCTATTTGTTTTAGAAGAAAATGTAGCTAAGAAGAAAGCCAAAGAACTACTAAAATTTCTAGAGATTTATGAATTGAGGAATTTATATCCTAATGAATTGAGTGGAGGGCAACAGCAGAGAGTTACAATTGCAAGAGCTTTATTAAAAGACCCTTTAATTTTATTTGCTGATGAACCAACTGCTAATTTAGATGTGAAAAATGGTTTAAAAATAATGAACTTGTTTAAAAAAATAAATGAAGAATTGGGAACAACAATAGTATGTGTTTCGCACGAAGAAGAACATAGAAAATTCTTCAGAAGAATAATAGAAATGTGTGAAATAAATAAGATAATTAAAAAACAAAACTCCTAAGATCTTTATAACTCAAAATTCTTTTTTTGCAACTCTGCATTAATTCTTGCTCTTTCTCTACTAAACTTAATTTCTCCAAACTCATTATCTTGATCGGCTGTTATAAATACTTTATCATATGATAAATCAAATTTCTATAAAGTTTCTTAATTCTTCATTAGGGCTAAACACCCTAAGCTACCATCGGTAAGGGAGCTTCGCTATCGCTTGCTCCCTTACCAACTGTATGGGTTTACACCCCCTACCACCCCCAAACACTACTTTAGGGGGTTGCAAAGCAACCCCTAAGTAGAACCTTTTGCCAATTTTTGTAAAAAGTTGGGGTGGTAGGAGAGCGAAAGCTCTCCTACAGAGATCAAACTTTGTCAAAGTTTGAGGAGCCTCGCTTAGGTTTGTTCTTTTTAGATAAAGATGATTTTACCATTCTTTAGATAAGTAATTTTCTTTAAGCGGTGTCAACTAACACTTCAATTTGTTTTTATTTTTATGCTTTTCATCTTTTATAATGTGCTACTATTTCTTCAT
>CAZGMV010000004.1:0-15969 GCA_964526875.1 Candidatus Woesearchaeota archaeon
CTTCTTTTAGAACTAATGCTAAATCCAAATCACTGTCTTCCCTAGCCTCTCCTCTTGCATAACTGCCAAAAACAATCAATTCAAAGTCATTAGTGTCAAGTATTTTTGCTATTTCTTTTTTTATTTCTTTTAGTTGTGGGAGAATGTCCTTGTAAGACAATAACTTTTTCTCTTTGTTTTCTTGCTCAGGCATTAAATAATATTTAGCATTTATGTTTATAAACTTTCTTCTTTATTCAAAATTTTTATCCAAAAAACCTTTTTCCCTCAAGTATTTAACAACTTTATCATAAAATTCTAAAGCTTTGTTGTAAAGCTCAATAACTTCTTCTTTTTCTTCTTCTGAGATTTCAATTAATTTATATGTTGTTCTATGTCTAAGTTCGTAGCACTTATATACAAAAGGGATATAGCTTCTAAATTCTGGAAAATAAAAACCAAATACCTTAACCAAACCACCATGAGAAGAAGGTAATTTTTCTATTTCACTTTCTTTAGCCAATAGCAAAGCATGCATTAAATAAAAGAAAGCATAATAAATAAAGTAAGGAGCTTCATTTATTTCTTCTCCTATAATTTTATCAGCCAATTTTAATTTTTTTGATGCGTATTTAATTAATAATTTAATTCTTTCGTTTATTCTCATATTTTAACACCTTCTTGATTAATATTTCTTACAAAAAATATATTAACAATGGTTTTTTCATTAAATTCTTGTTTTGGCATTATCGTTAAATCAAACAAAAATTGAAAATTAGTTTTTTCTCCTATTTTTTTTAAAATTGTTAGCTCTTTTCTCCAATCAATTTTTTCCTTTGTTAACAACAACAAATCCAAATCACTATCCTCTCTAGCCTCTCCTCTTGCATAACTGCCAAAAACAATTAATTCAAAATCATTTGTTCCTAAAATCTTTGCTATTTCTTTTTTTATTTCTTTTAGTTGTGGGAGAATGTCCTTGTAAGACAATAACTTTTTCTCTTTGTTTTCTTGCTTAGGCATTATTAAATACAACGAAAAAGGATTTAAAAATCTTCTCCAATTCTCTTAATTTTATTTTGATATTGTTTAATTTTTTCATCTATGCTTTTGTTTCAATTGCTTTCTTTTCCTTCAATTTTTTAATGTCAATCCCTTCATTCAAATCCAAAGAAATAACTTTAGAAATTCCTGTTTTTTTATCCATTGTTACACCAAACAAGTAGTCGGCTTCAACTATTAATTCTTCATTATGAGATATAACAATAAATTGCGTTTTTCTAGAGTAATTTTTTAAATATCTGGCTAATTTTCTAGCATTTCTTTTATCTAAAGCAGCATCTACTTCGTCAAATGCATAAAAAGTTCCTGATTTGAATTCTTGGATAGCAAAAATCAAAGATAAGGCAACTAAAGTTTGTTCTCCTCCACTTAAAGATTTTAGATTAAATCTTCTGTTAGCAATTTCAACGATTATTTCAACACCACCTTCAAAAGGATTATCTTTATTAGTTAACTCCAACCAAGCCCTTCCTTTTTCCATCAATTCTTTATGTATTCTTTGGAAATTTTGATTAACTATATTAAAGACTTTCAAAAACTCTCTTTTTTTTGCATCTTCAATTTCAGTTAAAGCGTTAACTATTCTTTCCTTTTCCTCCAGAACCTTTTCAACCTTTTGTTTAAATTCTAAATATTCTTTATTAACTTCTTCAAATATCTCCAACGCCTTTAAATTAACATTTCCTAAATTTTTAATTTCTTGATTTACTTTATTTAACTCATTTTCAATATTCTCAACAAACAACGCCTCTTCGCTAATACTTTCAACTTCCTTCATTAATTCCATTCTTTCTTCTTCCAACAGCTTTTTGTTTAACTCAATTTCATAAAACACTTTATCAAATTCTTGAATTTTTTCTTCAATATTTATTAAGTCTGTACTTTTTCCATTCATCTTTTTAAATAATTCGTCTTTTTTTACAAAAAGTTCTTTAACCTTACCTTTTAATGAATTTAATTTCTCACCTAATTTTTTATTTTCTTTTTCTTTTGCTTGTATTTCTTCTTTTAAACAGGAAATCTCCTTTTCAATTTCTTCTTTCCTTTTAAGCATTGAAAAATAAAAGTTCTCTTTTTCTTTAATTTTCAACAAATAGTTGCTTATTTTTTCTTTAATCAAGTTTATTGAATTTTCTTTTTCTTTTAATTCATTGATTAACTTCTCTTTTTCTTTAAATTTTTCAACTAATTCTTTGTATTTATTACTTTTTTCTTTGAATTTGTTTTCTTTCATCTTCAACTCAACTTCTAACTTAGCAATTAACTCGTTAATCTCTTTTAGTTTTCTTTCATAATTTTTTAGATTAGCTATTTCTTTATTTTTGCTTTCTATTTCTTTCTTTTTAATTCTTAATTCAAAAATTCTTTCACTAATAACCTCTCTTTCCTTTTTCAGTTCTTCTATTTTTGATTTATATTCTAAAATCTCGCTTTCTAAAGCATTTATTTTGTTTTCTATTGAGGAATCAATAAATGAAATTGCTTTTTTGGAATAACCACCACTAATAACCCCAGAAGTTTCAAATAGTTCCCCATCTAAAGTAACCATTCTATATTTTCCAATTCCTATTTTTTTAGCAGTTTCAAAGTCTTTAATAACTAAGGTATCTCCAAAAACATAATAGAATGCTTTTCTAAACTTAGGATCAAAATTTATTAAATCCACTGCTAAACCAACAACACCTTCTTGCATTTCATAATTTAAATACCTTTCTTTAATCCTATTTAGCGGGATAAAGCTTAAAACACCTAATCTTTTTTGTTTTATATAATCAATTACTTCTTTAGCGACATCTTCATTCTCAACAACAATTGCTTTTAATCTATTTCCACCAGCCATCTCAATTGCTTTTTTATATCTTTCTTCAACATCTCCAAGCATGAATAAAGGCCCATAAAGTCCAGGAATTTTCTCCTTTAAATCTAAAACCGCTTTCAATAATTTATTGCTCTTTATTGCCTTTATAGCTTCTTCATATTCTTCCTTTAATTTAATTAACTTTTCTTCTTTTTCCTTAATTATTTGTTTTAAGACATTAATTTTAGAAGCTAATTGGGAATCATTGTTCAAAGTTTCTCTCAGTTCTTTCTCTATTTTTTCTAAAGAATCATCATCATTTAAACCAAAAACTTCTTTAATTTCATTTATTTTGTGGGTTATCAAAGTTTTTTCATTTTTTAAATTAAACAATCTCTCCCTTAATTGATTTATTTGCCTTTCTAATTCTTCCAAATTTTTATCATCTATCTCTAGTTCGTTATATTTATTTAATTCCTGTTTTAGGTTGTTGTATTGTTTAAATAAATTGTCTCTTTCTTTATCTAATTCAAAGACTTTCTTTTTTAATTCATTCAACTCTAACTCAACTTTTTCTTTAAAAGAATTTAATTCGCTTAATTCCCTTTCTAATAATTCCAATTTAGCTTTTTTTGACTCAATTAGTTTTATATTTTCTCTTAATCTTTCCTCAATCTCGTTAATCTCTTTTCCACCTTCTTTTTCAATTTCTAAGTTTATTTTTTCAATTTCTTTTTTAATTAGTTCTATTTCATTTTCTATCTTTAGCTTTTCTTCTTTTAATTCACCTAATTTCGTTTTATAAACCATCTCCTTATTGTTCAAATTATTTATTTTCTTTTCAATATTTTCAACTTTTTTAATTAGCTTAGCTTTTAACAAACTTCTTTTTTTTCTTTGTAGGTCTAAAAATTTTTCTGCTAATTCTTTTTCTTTTCTTAATTCGTTAACCCTTTTTTCCTTTTCACTTAGAATAGCTTTGAATTCATTTAATCTAATTTCAACACTTTCTAATTCTTTTAGAACTTTATTTTTTCTTTCTTCAAAAACACTTATTTGTGCTAAATCCTCAAAAATTTTTCTTTTTTCCTTGGAAGAAGATTTAACTACATTTGTAATGTCTCCTTGAAAAATTATGTTGTAAGGAGTGTTTAATTTTAAGATGCTTAAGATTCTTTCAAAATATGCCTTAGTAACTTTTGAATTGTTCACATAATAACTACTTTCTCCATTTTTCTTAATTCTTCTTTTTAATACAACTTTCTCTTCCTTATTTTCTTCTAACTCTTCCAACTCGTTAATTTTTTCGTTTTCTAAGTCTATAACTACTTCAACATAAGCTTCTTTTACATTTTTCACTCCATTATAAATTAAATTAACACTTTTATCTGCCCTTAAGTTTCTTGAGCTTTCTCCCAATAAAAAAGATAACGCATCTACTACATTAGATTTTCCAGAACCATTAGGCCCAATAAAAATATTTAAATGTTTGGTTAAAGGTAATTCTATTTTATTGGCGAAGGATTTAAACCCTTCTATTTTAATTGAGCTAATATACACTAAAATTTTTCTTGTGGAGTATTTATAATAATTATTAACTTAACTTAGGTAGTAAAAACTATTTATCAATTCATTAAAATTAACAAAAGCACAATGATAAAGTTTTTGAGACCAACAGTTGAAAAAATAAATACTGAAAGAGGAAAAGTAAGTAAAGATATTAGATTTTCAATTAAAACAAAAGATATTAGACAAGACAAAGATTTGATTTTAATTGATTATTTGTTTTTAATTGATTATGGAGGGGCAAAAATTGAATTGGAAGGAAATATTGTTGGAAAAGGGGATGAAAAAGAAATTGAGACTTTGGTTAAACATTGGAAAGAAAATCAAGAAATGCATAAACAACTGTTTGCAATTTTTTACAATATTTTAGTAAGTAGTTTATTTAATAAAATTGCTATGATATGTGAAATTGTTAATTTACCTTTACCAATTAATTTGCCTTTAATTAGGGATATAAACACTAAAGAAGAAAAAGTTAAGGATTTAAGTAAGGTTGATGAGGATAAAGAAGAATCTAATGAGAAATTAGAAGATTTAGAAGAATAATTTATTTTTAATTTTCCTTTTCTTTTTTCTTTCTTAATAACTCATAACCTTCAATTTTTCCATTTTCTAAAGGTTTTAGTAATAAATAAGCTTTTTGCCCACCACTAACACTTTCACTTTCAATTAATTTCTCTTTTTTTTCTTTATTTTCATAAACAACTCTAAAGATTTTTTCAATTTTAACTTTAATATTTTTATTTACCTTAACTGCTTCCACAATTTCCCCTTTTTCAATTTTATTTTTTATATCTGCTTTCAAAAATATTTCATTACCTATTTTTTTACTTTTATTTTCAATTAAATGAGCTAAATAGGTATGTGTTTGTATTGATGTTGAATAGTCATAAGCTTGTAGCCAAGGACTATCAGGCTCATTCATGAAGTTCATTAACCAGGGTCTATGTGGAGCACTTTCTAATTCTTTGATTAGTTCTTCCCAATTAGGCGTTTTTCCTTCTTTTAATAGATTTAATGCTTTTCTGTAAGCTCTAGCAACTATTGAGACATAATATTCGCTTTTATTTCTTCCTTCAACTTTGAATGAAATTATTCCTGCATTAATTAACTCAGGCAATCTTTTAATTAGACAATAATCTCTAGAATTAAAAAAATAAGTTCCTTTTTCATCTTCTTCTACTAACATAAGTTGTCCTTTTCTTTTTTCTTCTTCAACCCATACCCTATATTTCCACCTGCAAGAATTAGTACATTGGCCTAGATTAGCGTGTCTTTTATTTAGATAAGCACTAATCAAACACCTTCCAGAGTATGCCATACAAATACTTCCATGAACAAAAAACTCTAACTCAATATCTGGAACTTTATCTGAAATAAAATTTATTTCTTCTAAAATTAATTCTCTAGGTAAAATAACTCTTTCTATCCCTAATTTTTTCCAAAATCTAACTGCTAGGTAATTGGTAGCATTAGCTTGAACTGATAAGTGTATTGGAATATCAAAATTTTCTTTAACCAAATCAATTAAACCTGGATCTGACATAATTAAAGCATCTGCTCCTTGAGAATAAACTTCATCAATTACTTTCAAAAAATTCTTTTCCTTAAACCCTTTTCTTGGATAAATGTTTGCAGTTATGTAAATTTTTTTATCTATTTTTTTAGTATATTTGATTCCTTCAATCAGTTTTTGGAAATTAAATTTATTTTCTTTAATCCTCAAAGAATAATAAGGTAAACCTGCATAAACAGCATCAGCACCAAATTTAAATGCGTACTTTAATTTAACTAAGTCTCCTGCTGGTAAAAGCAATTCTAATTTGTTTAAATTTTTTAGAGCTTTTTTATTCCATTTAATTTCTTTCATTTTACTATCCTTTTTATATTTTAAATTAAAAACTGTTTTTGTAGTGTGAATACAAAATTTAAAAAGTTTGATTGTTGAAGCAGTTTGACTAATTCTTCTTTACTATCTAGAAATTAAAAAATTTTAAAAAAGAAATTTGAAAATTTAGTTAGTGATAATTAAAAAGAAAAAATCTTTTGTTTTAGCAGATTTTATGTATGGTATGTCTTTACTGATTATCGCAATAGGTTTAGGTTTATTTATAGGAAAAATAACCACTAACTTGAAAGAAAATAATGAAAAAATAGCGACATTAAAAAAATTGCAGGAATTTGGTACTATTCAAATAATTTATCCTGAATCAGGATTAATTATTAGCAAAAAATCTTTTGATTTAAAATTTGTTTCTTTAAAAGATTTGGTTCTAAGTTATAAAGTTTATTTTAAAGATAGCGAGACTGATACTACTACTTATTGTTTTTCAGATGTAATAAAAGTAAAAAAAGGAGAAAATGTAGTCCCAATGGATTTAGCAAGTTGTATTAATTCAAGCAATGGTTTAATTCAGATTTATTTCCTTTATGATGGAAATTTAGCTTTTAGTTACTTTATAAAATATTCAAACGAGACTGCTTTATTAACTTTTGAAAATTTGCCTTTAAGAAATTACGTAAGAATTGGGGAAAAAGTCTTTGAAGGATTACCTAAGGTTTCATATAATGTCCCTGCTAATAACATTTATTATGAAATGGCGAGCCCTTATTATTATATAGATGACTTAATTTCTTTAAACCATGGGGAAGAGAAAATAATTGACGTTAAATCTTTCACTTATTCTAATTTAACGTTTAAAGTTAACTCTTATACTAACAACATTTACACTATTTATTTAAACGATTATTTAATAGGTTCTTTAACTTCGGGAAATGAATTAAAACACTTTTATAAGGATGATTATAAAGTTAAAAATTTTAAAATCTATCAAAATGATTTGCCTTTACTTGAATTATCTGATTTAAAGTTAAGTGTGATAAATAACATGTATGAAATAAATGTTAAACAGTTTGAGATTTGTTTAGATAATGGTAGTAGTGGAATTCCAGGAGCTGTGTTTGTTGAAAATACCAAAAAGTTGTTTTATACAGACCACAATTGTGCTGGAAGTAGTGTTAAGAATGGAGTTTATGTTTATTTACCTTTTACTCCAGATTATAAAATAAATTCATTAAGAGCTTATGATTTAAAGTTTGAAAAAGAAAAAGACTTTTTAGTTAGTGAAAGTTCGGGTTCAACAATACATATAACTTTGTCATAAGAAAAATGGAAAAAAGAGTTAAAAAATACTTTTTTCAAGCTTATTTATTTTTGGTCTTAGATATTTTAGTCTATTTTAAACCGGAATTGTTTGGTTTAGATATGGTAAGAGCTAATTTGTTTTTACCTGTTTTAATTTTAGGAGAGATAAGTTTAATTTTATTGCAAGAAAGCTATTATCAATACAAGTTAGCTAAAAAATATTCTAAACTAGCAAACGAGTTATTTTTATTTCTAATGGGAATAACTACAAGTTTAAAAAAAGGAGTTACAAACTTTATTACTTTATTTCATTATACTGACATTAATCATTTCTCAAAAGATTTTCAAGAAGAAATAAAAAAATTAAGAAAAAAAGTTAATATTCTAGGAGCTTATAAGGCTTTTAAAGAATTAATAGACAAGTGGAGTATTGATCCTAATGTAAAAGCTATTAAAGGTCCTTTTTTATCAATTTTAAAAACACAACAATTTAACTCTTTAACTTCTTTGATTGATGCTGTAAGAATAAAAAAAGAAATCAATGATATTATTAGTTCTGAGATGACTGAAATGAAAATAATGCTTATTGGTGGTTCAATTCTACTTTCTTTATTTCCTCCTATTTTTAGGAAAATTTCTGGTTATTTACCAACTATTTATTTTTATTATATTTACTTTATGATTTTCAGTTTTATAATTTTTGTAGGAGGTGCTATTGTTATTGTTTCAACACCTGAAAGGGCAAATAGGATAAGAATAATTACTCTCCTTTTTGTAATTGCTGTTTTGAGTTATTCTTACTTAGTATTAACGACACCTATAACTCAAAATCCTATTCCAGTACCATAATATTATTCAATTTTTATTACTATTTTCTTTTAATCTTAGGTAATTAAAGACTTCATAAGCTTGAATAATATTTTTTCCTTCAATTCTTGGGCAAGCTGTGTTAATCCACAATTCGATAAAGTTAAAATCTTCTAAATTATTTACTTCATCAAATAAAAATAAATATACTTCCTTACCCAATTTTTTTAGTTTTTCTCTAAGTTTAAATGCTAAATTTAAATTGTTCTGTCCTGGTTTTAATGAGATTATTATTCCTATTTTCTTTTTGTATTCAATTAAGAATCCTTTTTCTCTAGTTTTTTGAGTTAGTTGTATCTTTTTCCATTCTCCGTCAAAAAACCATATAGCTTTATTTTTAATTAAAGCACTTTTTAAATGAAATAAACCATCTGCAATAAGGATATCTGCTTTTATTGCATGACATCCTAAGTAAGGGATTAAAACAACTTTTGCTTTTCTATTCTCGAACCATTTTTTTAATCTTTCAGCAATTTTTTTGTATGGAAAAGTATAAAGAATCTTAACTTTATTTTTGAAGAATGGTGGTTTTTTAAATTCAATGTCTTTCTCATATAAGACATAATAAACTTTCATTGATTTAAGTAATAATAAACCTTTATAAATTAAAGAGTTAATTTTTCTTATTGTCCATAAAAAAATTCTTTAGTTATTTTGGAAAAGAATTTATAAAAGAGTTTGAGAATAGAAAAAAAAAATTTAAAAAATATGGATTGACTAGTGGAGAGACTCCTTTAATACTTAGTAGCGATCTTAATAGTTTAAATAACCTTAACTCTACTAATTTAGCTTTTACTCCAACTTTTACTTTTTCTAGTTTAGGAAATCCTTTATTAACTCAAATGTTATTGAGTAATTTATTAAAAAATAACAATAATATTCAACAAATTAAAAAAAGTAAAGAAGAGGAATTATTTAATTATAAAGAGATCGATATTCCAAAAGACTTAAATAAAACAATTCATTTAAAAGAAATTGAAAAGTTTTTAGAAAAAAAAGATACTGAAAAAAAATTCTTTAGATTGAGTTATCCTGTTATTCTGAGTAAATTGGGAGAGGAAGTTATTCCAATAGTTCATGTTGAAATTTTTTATGATGAAGAAAAAGAAAGTTTTGTATACTATGCAATTGAACCAGAAATAACTGAAGAGGATAAAAAAATTATCCAAGATACTGTTAAATTATTGGAACAAAAGATGGATATTCCTTTATCACAAATAAAAAATGTTCAAGAGGCTTATAAATATTTAGAGAGACTGATACACGAAGTTTGGGATTTTTTGGGGGTTAGTTATGATGATAGATATGCTTTAATAATAAAATATTATATTTTTAGAGATACTATTGGCTATGGGAAATTAGAACCTGTAATGAGAGATCCTAATATAGAAGATATTTCTTGTGATGGTGTTGGAACTCCTATTTTTGTATATCATAAAAACCAAATATTGGGAAATATTCCGACAAATATTGTTTTTGAAAGTGATGAGGAACTAGATGAATTTGCAATCAAACTTTCACAAAAAGCAGGAAAGATGGTTTCATTAGCTAATCCTTTGTTAGACGGTTCTTTACCTGACGGGTCAAGGTTGCAAATAACGTTTTCAAGACAAATATCAACTAAAGGAACTAATTTTACTATTAGGAAGTTTAGTAAAGAACCTTTAACTCCAATTCATTTAATTAAATTTGGTTCAATTACAGAGTTAATGATGGCTTATTTGTGGTTTTTAGTTGAAAATAAACAATCTATTCTAGTAAGCGGAGGAACTGCTTCAGGTAAAACTACATTACTAAATGCAATTTCTATGTTTATTAGGCCAGAATCAAAAATCATTTCTATAGAAGATACTCCAGAACTTAAATTACCCCATCCTAATTGGTTATCTCAAATTACTAGAAGCGGTTTTGGACCTAATAAATATGGAGAAGTTACTATGTTTGATTTACTAGTGGCTGCTTTAAGACAAAGACCAGATTACATTATTGTTGGAGAAGTTAGGGGAAAAGAAGCTAGTATTTTGTTCCAAGCAATGGCTACAGGGCATACTGGTTTAGCGACAATACACGCTGATAACTTGGAAGCTTTGATAGATAGGCTAACAACACCACCAATTAACTTACCTTCTTCTTTATTAGAAAATTTAAATACTATAATTTTTCCAGCAAGAATTAAGTATAAAGACAAGTTTGTTAGAAGAATTAAGTATGTTTATGAGATTAGAGGTTATGATAGGAAAGAAGGAGAATTAAAGACTTTAGTTTCTTCATTTTGGAATCCTGAAAAAGATGAATATGTGTTTAAAAAAAGCTTTTTGCTTGGAAAGTTAGCTAATTTGTTGAATTTGGACGAAGATTCTGTAAAGAAAGAAATAATTATTAGAGCTAAAGTATTAAAATGGTTGAAAGAAAACGATATTGTTAGATATAGAGAGGTAATACCTTACTTTTATTTATATTATTCAGATCCTGAGAAATTATTAGAAATGATTGGAATTTAAAATGAAAATAAAGAAAGCACAATCTTTTTTATTTTCAGCAATTGTTTTCTCTTTATTTTTATTTACTTTGACGTATAAAATTAGTGATTTAGCAGAATTAAATAAGATTGAATATAAAGAGGATTATTTGATTAGTTTAAATTACTTTTTGAATACTTTAGAAGATGCTTATAATAAACATTTGATTGACTGGAATGTTGTAGATTGTAAATATAGGGTTAAAGTTTTGGTTTTAAATCCTGGAATAGAAGAATATAAGTTTATTATTTTGAAAAACCTAACTTCATTTAAGATTACTGATATAACTCCTTATCTAGAAGATTTTAGTTGTAATAATAGTATTTTAGTAGATCAATTTGGAAGGAAATTAAGATTTGAAAGTTTTGAGGAAGATGGAAAATGCGGTGTTAAATTTTGGGATTTTTTAAATACTAATGAAATGAGGTATTATTATATTTATTATAGTTGTAAAAATGGTGGAAGTTCTTCTAGTTTGACAGGACCAGAAGATCAGAAATCTATTTACTACTATAACATTTACCCTATAGAAAAAAAAGATTCGTTTGAAATAATGAGTAATAATATTGTTTCAAACATATTAGCAAAACAAAATTATGAATTTACTCATTCAAACAATTACAGTTTAAAACAAGAAAATTTTAGTTTGCAAAACGATTGGCTTTATCATGATAATTTAGTTATTGATTAAAAAAAATTAAAAAAGAAAAAGTTTAAAAGACACTTTATTTAATCTTCTTTCCTTGTCTTAGAATAAAAAAGCCACGGCCGGGATTTGAACCCGGGACCTCTGCCTTACCAGAGCAGCGCTCTACCGACTAAGCTACCGTGGCATAAAAAAACAATGAAAATTTACATTCTGTCTAGATGTGTAACCTCTGCGCTACTTACATTTTCAATTTTATTTAACTCTTCTTCAATTTTATCTAAATTCTGTGGTTTATTTTCATCTAAGATAACTGTAACATCTAAAGCAATTAATCCAAAAACAAAAGGACTTTCTTTAATTTCATTTAGATAAGCTTCGTATTTCTTAACAATTTCCTTAACATTATTTTTAATTTCTTCTTTATTAGCATCCTTTTCAGGAATTACTCTAATGATTGCAATAACTTCACCCATTCTTTAACGATTGAGAAAACTTTATAAAATTTATTTAAAATTGTTTTTATGTCAAAAGGAACACCTTCTATGGGTAAAAAAAATAAGAAATTACATATAAGATGTAGGAGATGTGGTAAGATTGCTTATCATGTAAGGAAAAAAGTATGTGCTAGCTGTGGTTTTGGAAAAAGTAAAAAGAAAAGAAGTTATAGCTGGATAAAATTAAAAAAGAATAGTTTATAATTTTCTTTTTAGTTGTTTTATAACTTCGGGGGAGAAGAATAAAAACAAAAAGCCTAAAATTTCATCAGCCACAACATAATTACCTTTGAAAATAAAAGTGTTTTGCAAACTTAAAGAAAAACAAAATTTAAAAGGATAAAAAGGACAAAGTTGACTACCTAGTAATAAATCTCCCAAGAAATGGGTTAAGTAAGCTAAGAATAAAATACTTTTTAGTTCTTTATCATTAAAAATCTTTGAGATTGTTAAAGTTAATAAATAAATCAAGGGTAGAATTAAAATTGAATGTGTGTAAGTTCTGTGTTCTAAAAAAGGAATTAGAAAATCAATATCTGGTAGGTTAGCAAATAAAGCTATTAAAAACAATTTTTTTGAATTTATTACAAACTTCTTTCGTTTGATTAGGTAAAATAAAGAAATAAAAAAATAAGCTAGTGAAAAATGTCCGAATGCCAACATTTTATCATTTCATTTTATTTTTTCAACAATAACTAAACCAGAGCCTTCTTTTAAATACCTTAAACTTAAATTACTTTTTTCTTTAATACTTTCCAAATAATTTAAAAAATTTTTTAGATAGTCTTCAATACTTTTTGTTCTTTTATTTTTTGCTTTAAAGAATATGTCATCAATAACTATGAACTTTGTTAATTTTAAAGATAATAAAAAATATTCTTTGTATTTCTTTTTATTAGCATCTATTAGGACAAAATCAAAATTTTTTTTAATTTTCAATAAGTCATTCAAAATATCTAAAGCATCTCCTTTGAGAATTCTAATTTCTAATAATTTTGACATATTTTTTTCATTTTTTTTAATAAGATTCTTAAACTGTTTTAGATATTCTTTGAACAATTTAATTTTCTTTTCACATTTTTCTATAACAAAATAATTAACAATAAAACCTTTTTTAGCCAACTCAAAAGCGAATCTGAATGTAAAACTTCCAATACCTCCTCCAATTTCTAAAATTTCTAAAGATTTTTTATTATGTTTTTTTAAGTAATCAATAAAGTTATTTAAAATAAACCTAAATTCATTATTTTCTATGGGATAAGCATTAACTTCTTTACTTTTACTAATCAATTCTTCAAAAAAATAGTTTATTTCATTCTCTTTTAGCAATTTCATTTTCGAATTTTTTATAAACTCTTTTTTGTAGTTTTTTTAAGTATTTGTCTATTGTCCAACCTTCTAATTCATAATCATCTTTAATTTTTATTCTATGGTTTAAAATATCGTAAAAAAAGTAGAAGACATCCTCTGGCAAAACAAAATCTCTGTTTTCAATAAAAGCTTTTGCTTTAGAAGCTAATAAAAAGCTAATAGTAGCTCTAGGGCTTGCTCCATACTCTAAGATTTCATCTTTTCTTGTTTCAGTTACAATTAAAGCAATTAAATCTTTTATTTTAGGATCAATATAAATTCTTTTAACTTCTTGTTGTAATTTTATTATATCTGACTTGTCAAATATCTTTTTTAATTTAATTCTTTCTTCTTGTTCAATTAAGTCCAAAATTTTTCTTTCAATTTTGTATTCTGGGTGATTAACTTTTAATTTGAAAATAAATCTATCTAATTGAGCTTCAGGTAGTGGGAAGGTTCCTTCTTGTTCTATAGGATTCTGAGTAGCCATAACAAAAAAAGGTTTATCCAATCTAAATAACTTGTTTCCTATTGTTACTTGTTTTTCAGCCATTGCTTCTAATAAAGCACTTTGTGTTTTTGGAGGTGCTCTATTAATTTCATCTGCTAAAATTAAATTAGCAAATATAGGGCCTTTTTTAACAATAAATTGTCCTTCCTTATAAATTTCATAACCAATAATATCTGCTGGTAGTAGATCTGGAGTAAATTGAATTCTTGAAAATTTTAATGATGTTAAGAAACCAATAGTCTTTATTAGTTTTGTTTTAGCCAAACCTGGAGCCCCTTCTAGTAGAACGTGGTTATTAGCTAACATAGCAACAAAAACCTTTTTAATTAAATCTTCTTGACCGAGAATCACTGTATTCAATAACTCAAAAAATTCTGTTATTTTTTCCCTCATTCTTTTGAAACAAGCTAAAGTTTAAAAATTTAAAAATTTTTGTTTAAGTTAAAGCAATGGAGTTTTTTAAGAATTTGCTGAATTTAAAGGTAGTAAATGACGGAAAAAATTATTCACATATTTGTTTTCCTAAATTTGTTTTAAAGGATTTTGAAGATTCTTTAAAAAAGTTGGAAGAAAAAGAATTTATTGAAAAAGTTTGGGAAGAAAATAATTTTGTTAATATAATTTTTAACAAAAATCTGTTTAATTTTAAGGATTTTGTTGAGTTATTAACTAAAAAACCTGGAAAAAAAGAAAAAACTATTTTAGTTGAACATACAAGTAATAATCCAACAGGTCCTTTACATATTGGGAGAATAAGAAGTACTCTTATTGGAGATTTTCTTTCAAATGCTTTAGAATATTTAGGCTATAATGTTAAAAGACATTTTTACGTTAATGATTTAGGAAAACAAATAGCACAAATCTTTTTAGCTAAAGAAAAAGGTTTAAGAGTAGATCCAAAAGAGTTAAAATTAACAGAATTCTCAAAAAAGTATTTAGACAGGGAAGATTATAAAACTTCTTTGATTTATATAAAAGCAAATGAAGAATATAGAAACAATGAAGAATTTCAAAAAGAAGTAGATTCTTTTTTAAAAAAAGTGGAAGAAGATGATATATTACTTAAAAAATTGAAGGAAACTGCAGAATTTGCATTAAATGGAATAAAAGATACTTTTAAAAGATTAAACGTTAAATTTGATTCTTTTGATTTTGAAAGTTCCTTTTTGAATGATACAAAAAGATATTTAGAAGTTATTGCTCAAAAGTTAAGTTTAAAAGAACACCCCTATATTGTAAAAATAAAAATTAAAGGAAAGGAAGAAGAAGTTTATTTAACTAGAAAAGACGGGACTACTACTTACGTGAGCAGAGACATTGCGTACCACAAATACAAAGAAAAGCTTGCAGATAAGTTAATTAATGTGCTTGGAGAAGATCATAAGAGGGAATTCTTGGTTTTAAAAGAATTATTAAGAATAGTTGGGTTTGAAAAGGAATTAGATGCTTTATTTTTTTCATTCGTAACTCTAGAAGGAAAAAAGTTTTCAACAAGAAAAGGCAATATTGTTACTGTTGATGAGTTAATTGATATGGGAAAAGAAGTAATAAAAGGGGATGAAAAACAAAAAGAAAATATGGCTATTGCAGCTTTTAAGGTTTATTTACTTAAATTATCCGTTAATAAACCTATAGACTTTAGATGGAAAGAAGCATTATCTTTTGAAGGAGAAACTGGAGTTTACTTACAATATACTTTAGTAAGGGCTAAATCTATTTTAAGAAAAGCTGGTAAGAGTTCTTTAAGTATTGAAGAATTAGTAAATAAAAATTTAAAAAGGGAAGAGATGGATTTAGTAGTTAAGTTAAGCTTTTTTAATTATTATCTCGAAGAAAGTGTTAGAAAGAAAAATCCCGCTTTGTTTTTAAATTATTTGTTTGATCTATCTAAATTGTTTAATAATTTTTATAACAAGGTGAAGATAATAGGTTCTGAGAGAGAAGAAGAATTAATAACTATAGTTGATTTATTTATTAAAAAAATGGAAGATGCGTTTAAGATAATAAACATTCCTATTCTAGATAGAAT
>CAZGMV010000005.1:0-15305 GCA_964526875.1 Candidatus Woesearchaeota archaeon
TGTCTAACTTTAAAAAGTTTTCTAAAATATCTTCTAAGCAAGTTTCTATTTCTACCTTTTCCAATGATGTTTCTATAAAACCTTTAAATAATCTATTACCTGTTGCTTTACTCAGAGCATTACTAATCAAGTATCTTAATACTGTATCAGGGAATATCATATTTTTATTTTTTGTGGTTCTTTAATTTTTTTCGTTTTTGTATTCTACATAAAAACATTTACCACAAACCCATCTGTCTTTGTGATTAGCCATAAAAACACCATTTCCACACTTAGGGCAAACTTTGTTCTTTCTAACAATTTTCCCGTCTTTAATCTCATACATTTTCCACTTTTTACTTCCTTCATGTTTTCTTCCCATTTTTCATCACCTTAGGTTTTTATTTATTTTTTCTTAATTCTTTTAGGTCTTAAAACCTTTCTTTTACAATTTCTACATCTTACTAGACCTTTAGATACTCTTAAAGGATCTGCTTTGATTTTATGGCCACAAATTCTACAAACAAACACATTTTTAAATAACCTTCTCATTGCAGGACTTTCACTCATCTTTATCACCTTAATTAATTGTTATTTCTGGTTTTTCTTCTCCAACAACAATTAAGTTATTAGCTGAAGTCCTAATTAAACCATTTTCAGTTTCTACTTCTATTTCTTTTTTAATTTTACCATAAGCTTCTTTTACTTCAGGAATAATAATTCTTTTAATAATTCCTTGTTGTGCAGTATTACTTCCACTATAAAAATAAACATAAACCCCTTCCTTTAAAGGCAATTCTTTTTCGATTTGTTTTGTTTTTAGGTTATAAATAATTGAATCTCCAACTCTTAAGTTTGTATTGTCTAATAAAATGTTAGTGCTGTCTAAACCTGTTAATTGTATTTTTCCACCTTTAACTTTTTGTTTTCTGATTATCTTAATAATTTTTTTATCAGTTTCTTCCTCATTAATCTCAACGATTTTTAGTTTTTTGTTTTTTCCTAAGGTTAATCTATAATGCTTATTAATTTGAGGAAAGCTAATTACATCAAATAAAGTAACTAAAAATTTACCATTTTTTCTTGGTTTTCCATTAACTAGAACTTTTTTGTTTCTTACTAAATATTCAACTTCTTTGTTGTTATATGCAACTCCCAACAAATCCCTTAAAATAATTGTTAGTGGCAATCCTAATGAAAACGGAGCTCTAGGATAAGGTCTTGTTATAAACCTTTGCTTTCCTTTTCTTTTGATAGGCCATGTTTTAGGAGCAGCTAATCTTTTCATATGTCTTTTCATTTTTCTCACCTCTATACATTTTCTCGTTATTTATTAGTTATCTTTTAATTATTTTTTTCTTTTAACTTCCTTTTTAAAGCTTCTTCTCTCTTTTTATCTTCTAAATTTAGTTCGACAATCATAACATTTGACGGATGAATTGGATAATAAGCTATGTCTCCTTTACTTGTTCTTAACGTAGCATTTTCTACCTTTATCTTGTAATTTTTATAATCAACTTCAATTACTTTACCTTCTACACCCTTAAATTGACCCCTCATTATTTTTACAACATCTCCTTTTCTTATAGTAAAACTTCTTCTCTTAAATTTTTCTCTTAAGGATTTGCTTAAAGTAGCTTTCATTAATTTTCTTCTAACATGTAAAGGAGCATTATAAATGTATTTCCTTTGTTTTCTTCTTTGCTTTGAACTTTTCCAAGAACTTGACCATTCTTTCATTGTAACCACCTTCTTTATTGTAATCCATAATCTTTAAATTTTCCTCAAATTTTTAATTTGCTTTTTCTTCTATTTCTTCCTCATTTTTTTCATTTCTTTCATTTTCTTTGTTTTCGTTATTGCTCTTATCTTCTTCATTCTCTATTATTTCATCTACTAAATCTTCTTCCATAATCTCTTCAATCTCTTCCTTTGTGAATTCATCTTTATGGCCTAAAATCTTCAATACTACAAATGATTTTGTTTTACTTATTTTTCTTGTTTCTCCTACTAATACTATATCTCCTTCTTTAGCATTTAATTCATTATGTGCATAAATTTTTGTTTTCCTTTTTTCATATCTTTCGTATTTTGGTATTAATACATATCTATTAAACTCTACAGTCACTGTCTTCGGAGCTTTTGCACTTGTAACTATGCCTATAAACTTTTTGCCTCTTATGGAGTATTTCATTGGCAACAACTTAAAATAAAATTTATAAATCTTTGAGTAATATTAAAAAATGGTTTTCAAATATGCTTATGAAGAAATGTTAGAAAGAGCTTATAAATTAATGCCTGAAACTGTTAAAAAAGATATTAGATTTGAAATTCCAAAAGTAAAAGGTCATTATGAAGGAAAAAACAAAACAGTCATTACTAATTTACATGAGATAGCTAAACTTTTCAATAGAGATATTAATCATTTCGTTAAATTCCTAATGAAAGAACTTGCTTGTCCTGCTGTTATTGATGGAAATAGGGTTATCTTCAATAAAAAACTTTCTCCTTCTCAAATAAATGCTAAAATACAAGCTTATGCTAAAGAATTTGTTATCTGCAGAGAATGTGGAAAGCCTGATACTAAAATTATTAAAGAAGGTAGAACGCACTTTCTTGTTTGTATGGCTTGTGGAGCTAAAAGACCTATTTTATATAAAGTTTAAATTTCTTATAATGGAAAAACATTTTATTTTTAATCTTACTTTTTAATATAGTCTTATTTTATTTTTTAATTGTAGAAGATGCGCCGACCGGGATTCGAACCCGGGCTACCGGCTTGGCAAGCCGGCATTCTACCACTAAATTATCGGCGCTTTTTAAATTTAAAAAATGGAAAAATTTATAAAACTTGTTTTATATTGAATTAATGTCTTCTAATATTAAAGAAGTAAATATAGAATTAGAAGAGCTAAGATTAAAAGAATTAAAAGAAAAAAGAACTAAATTAAAGAAAAAAGAGAAATTATTTACTAATTTGTTAATTTTTTTATTGTTTTTAACAGTGATTTCTTTTTTTTATTTTCAAATTCAAAAAGAAAAATTTGACAAAAATATTTATTATGGTAGATATGCTATTTATTATAAATCTTTAGATAATGGTAAAGAAAGGTGGTTTTATTCTTTTATTTTAAATGGCAAAAGAATAGATGTTCCTTTATATAATAATCCCAAAAATTTTGAAACTTTAAATATTAGTGTTGTTAATAGTCCTGTATTTAACAAAAACATTGTTATCGTCTTTTATAAGAAAGATAATTTAAGCGTTATTACCACAGCTACTTTTAATTTAGCTAGAGTTTTATTAGCTCTAGGTTATGTAAATGGCAAAAATCTATTTATTTCTTATTTGGATAATAATACAGTTAATGTTGTAAATTCTTCTTTTGATGTTATAGCAAAAGGACCTCTTGTTTGTAATTCAAGTTTGACAACATTCATAGTTTTAAACGCATCTAATAAAGAAGATGGAAATATTATATTCAATAAGTCATGTATATTTTTAAGAGGTAATAATGAAAATTTACTTAAAGCAGTTGATTTGTTTGATGTTTTATTAACAGGAAAGTATAATGTAAAAAAATGAAAAATAATAAAGAACTTAAAAATTATTTTTATTTATTTGATTTTTTGTTTAAGAATATGGTTTTAGCAAAAAACGAATTTGAACCTACAAATAATTTATATTTGTCTTTTCCTTGATATTCTTCAATAATCCTTTGTAATATTGCCTTTTTTAAATCAATATTTGTTTTTACCCTGTTTTTTAGATCTTCAAAGCTTTTAAATGGATCTTTTTGTTTTTCTTCAATTATTTTCCATGTAATTTTTTTTCCAACATAAGGTAAAAGTTCTAACATATGTAATCTAGGCGTTAAAGGGACCGATTTATTAATAAACTCTATAAATAAATTTTCATTATCCTTAATAAATTTTTCTAAAACTTTTTTTAAATTGATTCTCGCAGTTTCAGTTAGTTGTTCATATTTAATTATTTTATATTTTACTAATATTGGAATTTCTTCCAATATTTTAATTTCTAAATTTTTTGGTTTAATAAATTCTAGTAAAGTTAAATATTCCTTTCCTAGTCCTTGAACAATTGGTAATTTTTTTCCAAATTCTCTTCCATAAGGTAAATAATCCAAAACAATAGCTTTAGTTTCAGCTACATTTTTCATTTCAAATCACCTCTAATTTAATAAATTTAGCTTAATTAAACTATTAAATTAGTTGAAATTAAAAATTTAAATTTAGTTTAATTATATAGGGAAATAAAATTTTATTTATATTTTTTAATTACTTCTACAATTCTTTGAATATCTTCTAATGGTAAAGTTATATGTTCTCCGGCCAAAACGACTCTAACCTCCTCTTCAGTAGTTGGCATAAAATTAATTAATTGAATAATTGCTCTTTCTTTATCTTTTAATCTTAAGATGTTTAAGTTTCTTAAATCTTCTTTAATTTGTTCAATTTTTTCTTTGTCAATAAATTCGAATTGATCTAAAAAATCTTTAACTCTTTTTGATCTTAAATTAAGGAATTCAACATTATTCAAACAATCTTTAACTTCTGAATATGTTAACATTTTTACACCTTTAATTTCCATAATATTAAATATTCCAAAAAATTTATAAAGGAGTTCGATTTATAAAAACTCAAAATTGTAGAGGTAAAAAAGATTGAGTAAATATAGGGTAGAATTTGGTGTTATGATAAATTTTTCACTTTTTTATTCATAAGTGTTTTGTTTGTTTTTTACTATGGAAATTGTTAAAGGTTTTAAATGGAGAAAGAATAAAACAGTTCATGATTTTATAAAAGATCTTTCTAATGTTGGTTTTCAAAGCATAGAGTTGTTTAAAGCTTGTGAGATAATCTTGAAAATGAAAAGAGAAAATGCAAAAATAATATTTTCCTTCACTTCTAATCTAGGGACAAGTGGGTTAAGTGAGTTTATAGCTCAATTAACAAAAATGAAATTTTTTGATATAATAATTACTACAGCAGGGGCGATTGAGGAAGACATAATGAAAGCAATGGGGGAAAAATTTTTAATCACATCTTTCAATGCTGATGACGTTGAATTACATGAAAAAGGACATAACAGGGTTGGAAATTTAATTATAACCAACGATTCTTACTTGAAATTTGAAGGATTTATGAGAAAAATTTTATTAGATATTTATAAAAACAAAAAGAGATTATCTGTTTCTGAATTAATTTATGAAATTGGAAAGAGAATGGAAGATTTACCTGAAAAAGAAAAAAGTTTTATTTATTGGGCTTATAAAAATAATATTCCTATTTTTTGTCCAGCAATTACTGACGGTTCTATTGGTTTTCAATTATTCTTAGTTCAACAGGATTATAAAGATTTTATTGTAGATGTGGTAAAAGACTTTGGAGAAGCTATTTTTTCTTTAAGCCAAGATGATAAAAAAGGAATTATTACCTTAGGAGGTGGAGTAAGTAAACATTTCAGTATTTTAATGAGCTTAATTAATGGAGGGGCAGATTATGCAGTTTATATTACCACTGCAAGACCTACGAGTGGTTCAATGAGCGGAGCTACAACAAGTGAAGCTAAATCTTGGGGTAAAATTAAAGATGACAGTGATGCAGTAACTGTTTATGGTGATGCTACTATTTTATTCCCTTTAATAATGCATTACGTTTTGGATGAAATTTATTAGTTATTCTTTTTTTGGAACAAAGATTTATAATGTGAAGATAGTAATTATTTTATGAACTTTCTTGAATCAAAAGAAAGAAATTATAACGGAATAAAAGATAGAGAGATTATTTTTCCTTTTGAAAAAGATTGGAATTCTTATTTGGGAAAGGTTAAAAATGAAAAACCTATGTTTTATTTAGTTCTTGGTTATGTGGGAGATAAGATGTGTAGAAAAATTGGAAATTTGTTAAAGAAGTGCGGTTTTAATTTTCTTTATTTACCAGAGCTAAATGACGTTGGGGAAATTAAAATTGGTTTTTATGGAGAGGACAATTTTATGAATTTTATTAAACTAGGAGAATTATTTAGAAAATTTTATGATAGCCTTGAGAGAAATAATTCAGGAAATGTTTTATATAAAAAATTAGCTGAGGAGTATCCTAAATTGAGTAATAAATAAATTTGTTTAAATTGAATAGTGATGAAATGAATTAATATAAGATTTAAAAATTTAATGTTTTAAATCAGAAATAATGTCAAAGATTGTTTACTGTTGGTATTGTGATAGAAGGTTGGAATTTGATGGTGTTAAAGAAGACAAGATAATGCTTATTTGTCCTGAATGTAAGTTGAGAGTATATATTAGAGAAGAGGGGGAAAAGAATGATCAGGCAAATGAGATTAAAAAATAAGTTGAAAAAAGAAAATATTAAAAAAACTGAGAAAAATGGTAGTAATTGGAAAAGATTAGTTTTACCTTTATTTGTTTTTTTACTGTTTATAGGATCGTCAATAGCTATTTTTTTGTCCTATAAACCTTCTAATATTTATAACGATCCCAACTTAGAAATTGTTGAAAAGATACTAGAAAAAGAGAATGCCGATTTTAAGGAGATTATTCCTTATGGAAAAGGGGATTTTTTTTATGTTTATCAAGTTGTTTTAGATAAAGATAAAGTGTTGCCTTTTTATTTAACATTTGATAGAAGATTTTTTTCAATAATTGCTTTAGAGAAATTTAGTAACAAAACTGGAAATGAAAGTTTAAGAGAAATTTTGACTTTATACCATAATTATTTTCCAGTAATTCCTAAAAAGTTCAAAGAAATTGAAAATAATGATTATTATACTGTTTATGTGGTTGATCCTAATGAACCTTATTATCAACAGTGGCAAAGTATTTACTTTTTAGTTGGAAATAAAACAATTTTATTAGCACAACCTAATCCTTTGAGCTAGTTTTGTAAAAAACAAAGAATCTCAAATTAGTTTAAATATTTGGTTGAAATGCTTCTTCTATTTTTAAAATTTCCTCCCCTTTTGTTAAATTCCCTACTAAAATTCCTTTGTCATTAACTAATAAACCTGTTGAAACAAAAATGTTTTCATCATTAACAGTTCCTTCAATAACTTTTAAGTTCAATTTTTTTAGTTTTTCCTTACTTTCTTCTGAGAATTCAGGGTTAATCAATAAGCCGAATTTATTTGCTTTAATCGAACTTCCAATTACATCAAAATCTTTCTCATTTAACAAAATCAATTCTTTTTCAAAAATTTCTGCTAAATCTTTCCCAAGTTCTTTAAATTTTTCATGAGTTATTATAGCTTTTTCTGTTAAAGCAACATTGTTTGATAAAGCGTTAAAATCTGTTTTGATTTCAAAAAATCTTGTCCCAAACTTTTTACTTAAGTCAACTTCACAGAGTAATTCAAAGCCTTCTGGAATAACTACTTTTTCATCATTTCCAAATAAGTAAACACCTAATAAGTCACTTTCGTTTATTTTAGCCTCAAAAACAGGAACTTGTAAAACTTCCTTTATTTTTTCTTTTTCATATTTAGGAGTATCAAAAGGAACTAATGCGAATTTGTTAGTAACAAAAATGTAAGTTCCAATATTCGGGTTTTTTTTAAAATCAAATAGATCTACTTTTAATCTTTCCATAAGAAAACTCTCTAAAAAAATTTATAAAATCTCTTTGTATTTAGAATAAGGGTTTTTGAATTTTTCAATTTCTTTAATTCTTTTTAGTTTTAAAGTAGGTATTTCTTCCCTATCTTTTAATAATTCAAAATAAACATGTTTTGCTAGCTTATATAGGTTTGTATAGTATTGGTAAAAATATTTGGTAACTTCTTTTCTATCGTTAATTCCTTTCTTTTTTAAATAGTATAAAAATAAAATCTTTAAAAGATATTCTTCTTTTATAGTTTTTTGGTCTAAACCTGTAACTTCTTCTAAATCTTTGAAGATTCTTGTTCTATCAAAGAATAGTTCTGTTCTATTTGCAACTGAGTTAAATTTAGCAACTTCTATATACTCATCTTCAGTAATTTCATAAATTGAGTAAATTTTCCTTTTTGAAACACCTCTATACCCAATAAAAATTGCTGTTTTTAGAGAATGAATTACTTTTTCTTCTATTCCTAGCTCCTCACTTGTAAATCTATTAATCATTTCATGGATGTTTTTAGAGTGGAAAGTAGTCATTCCTGCGTGACCTGTGTTATGAACCAAGAAAGGTATCTCTCCTGCAAAAAAACTTTCTGTTTCGGTTGAAAAATCATAGACATAACCTTCATATCTTTCTTTTTTTATTTTTTTCACTTTAATGAAAGTTAAAGGAACATCATTATTTAACAAAATAGAGAAATCAATGTGTGAAATTTGGTTATAGTTTATATCTTGTCCTAAAGATTCTGCAACATCAAAAAAAAGATTAGCAATTCCCCTATCATAAGTTACAAATTTAAAATAACCTAGATCTAAGATAATCTTATCGTCTTTTCTAGTAATCTTTTTTGCTAATAAATCTTTTATTTTAAGGTGGTTGGTCATAATGTAATCTTCAATTAATTTGTCGTAATAATTGTAATTTAACAAAATTAATTCCTTTTTATCCCTTTTTATTTTAACATGTGTTCCTCTTAAATTTAAAAACCAGCTTAAAACAACTTGTTCTCTTTTATCTTTAAATGAAATTTTGTTGTTATTAATTTCTTCATCTATTTCACTTAGTTTGTCTAAGTATCTTTCATTTTCCTTTTTATTTATCCATTCTTCCAGTAGTAATTCTAACTCTAAATCTGAAAGAGTCTTGCCAAAAGCTACCATAACAATATCCCCTTCCTTTAATTCTTCAACTTTCTTAATTTTTATCTCTAGTTTTTCCATATCAAATACAAATATAGAATGATTACCAGTTAATTTAATAGTAGCTCCATTATGTCCTGTTATTTTATATATTTCTCCGTTTATTTTATGTCTTAACACGTACTTTATATCACAAAAATTTAACATTCCATTTTTATCCAATGCTAACACTTTCCAATCCTCTACATTCCATTTATTATTTTTACTTTTCTTTTTAGCGACTTTTTCTTCTCCTTTTTCATAAAAGTTATCTATGAATTTTCCTATTTCCCATATTTCCACATCCCCTGTTTTTTTGTTTAGTAATAGTACAGGTTCGTCATAAGCAACACTATTCAATGCTTGGAAAAAGATTTTTGTCTCTTTCCCCCTAATTTCCCCTACTACTATATAATCTGGTCTTTGCCTTAATGTATTTACTAACGCTTGGAAAGATGTTCTTCTTGGATTATTTGAATCTGCGATAATTGTTAAATGGTTTTTTATTGGAATATCTAATTCAGAAACCCTTTCTTCTATGGCTACAATCCTTTTATTTGTTGGAATGAAATTCAAAACAGAATTCAAAAAAGTTGTTTTTCCACTCCCTGTTGGTCCATTAATAACTAACTTACAAATTACAGGGTTTTCAATAATTGACCATAAGTAAGCTGCTGTCTTAATGTCTAAAGTTCCATAATTAATAATATCAATAATTGAGAATTTTTTCTTTTTAAATCTTCTAATTGTGAAACCAGTCTCTTCTAACCTATAAATAGCTGCGAACCTGTCTTTATCAGGTAAAATACCTTCTGCAAAAGGGTTTGCTAATGAAATGAAAGTATAAGCTCTTTCCGCATAAACTGAAGTAATTTGCTCTAACCTGTGTTTAGTTAAAAAAATATTTGTCTCTAACCAACCAAATTTGTCGTGGTAAATAAAAACATTACTATTTTCTTTTATTGTAATATCCTCTATTGCCCCATCCAAAAATAGAGGTAAAAGGTCTTTATAGGTCATTTCTTTTAGGAAATAGTAAATTAATAACTTCAAATCCTCTTCATTTAAAGAAGGAAATTTTTCTTTCAAATATTTTTCACTTTTTTTATAATCTTTCATCAAATCCTTTCCTTCCAAATAAAAATCGTCAATAATAGTGTAATTCAAAGCTTTTTCTAAAGCGCTAATTAAGTATTTTTTTAGAGGGTTTTCTTTTATTGTATATTTGAAAAAAGAAATTTCTACTTCAACTAAACCTTTTAATAAATAATACTTTTCGATGATTTCTTCTCCTTTTTTATCTTTAGCCAACTTATTTTTATGATAAAGGCTTTTTTAAAAGCTTGTGTTTCTGAGGAGTAGTGAATTTGTTTTACCACTTTTCTTTTAATTTAATTAGAAAAGGTGGTTAAAACAACTTATAAAGAATTTTAAATTAAAAGTTTTATGGGAAAATATGTTCTATGGTTTGATAAAATAAATAAAGAATCTATCCCATTAGTTGGAGGTAAAGGTGCTAATCTAGGGGAAATGTTTAATGTTGGTTTGCCAATTCCTCCAGGTTTTGTTGTCACTACTGATGCTTTTAAAGAATTCTTAGAACAAACGGGTTTAGGAAAAAAAATAAATGCTTTATTAAAGAATATAGATATTGAAAATTACGAAAGTTTAAAAAAGGCAAGTGAAGAGATTCAAAAGGCAATTATTGCAGCCCCAATGCCTAAAGAAATTGAAGAAGAGATAATTAAAGCTTATGAGCAACTTTCTTTGTTTGAAGAAGACCATCACTTGCTTATTTTACCTAAAAAAAGTAAGAAGGATGTTTTAGTTGCTGTAAGGAGTTCTGCTACTGCTGAGGATTTAGGTGGGGCTTCTTTTGCTGGACAACAAGCTACTTATCTAAATATTAAAGGGAAAGAGATGTTAATTGAAGCTGTTAAAAAAGATTGGGCTTCTTTATACACGGCAAGAGCTATTTATTATAGGGAAAAGGAAGGATTTGATCATTCAAAGGTTTTAATTGCTGTTGTTGTCCAAAAAATGGTTCAAAGCGAGATTTCTGGAATAATGTTTACCGCTAACCCTGTGACAAATAATTTAGATGAAATAACAATAGAAGCTGGTTTTGGCTTGGGAGAAGCTTTAGTTAGTGGAGAAGTTAATCCTGATTTATATATTGTGGATAAAAAAACAATGACTATTAAGCATAAAGAAATTCATAAACAAGATATAATGATTGTTAGAGATGAAAATGGTACAACAAGAACTGTTGAAGTGCCAAAGCATTTAAAAGAAGTTCAAAAAATGAGTGATGATTTAATAATTGAACTAGCAAAATATGGATTAATAATTGAAAGACATTATGGAAAACCAATGGATATTGAATGGGCTGTTGAAAAAGGAAAAATTTTTATTGTTCAAGCAAGGCCAATTACAACAATTAAAAAGAGAAAAGCTGAAGAGACTAAAAAAGTTGATGGAGAAGAAGGAAAATTAAGAGAATTATTAAGGGGTTTGCCTGCAAGTCCTGGAATTGCTAGCGGAAAAGTAAAGATTATTTATTCAGCAGATGAAATTGATAAAGTTGAGAAAGGAGATGTTTTAGTTACTACTATGACAAATCCTGATATGGTTCCAGCTATGGAAAAGGCTGCAGCTATTGTTACTGATGAAGGAGGAATAACTTCACACGCAGCAATTGTTTCTAGAGAATTAGGAGTTCCTTGTATTGTAGGAACAGAAAAAGCTACTAAAGTTTTAAAAAACGGTCAAGTTGTTACAGTAGATGCTTATAAAGGTGTTGTTTATGAGGGTGCTTTAAATAAAGAAAAGAAAAAAGAAAAAGTTGTTAAAGAAATAGATAATGAGCAATTGGAAAATTTAATTAAGGAAATTGAAGCTTTAGAAACTACTGCTACAGAAATTAAACTAATCCAAGATGTACCTCACTTAGCTGAAAAAATGGCTAAGTTAGAAGTAGATGGTGTTGGCTTAATGAGAATGGAGTTCGCTGTTGCTGAAGGTGGAATACATCCAGCAGAATACTTAAGATCAGGAAAAATTAAGGATTATGAAAATTTAGTGTATGAAAAAGTTAGGAAAACTGCTAAAGCCTTTTATCCAAGACCTGTTTGGGTTAGAACTTTAGATATGAGAACTGATGAATACACAGAACTTAAAGGAGGTGA
The DNA here is from genome assembly GCA_964526875.1 of Candidatus Woesearchaeota archaeon. Lineage (GTDB taxonomy): Archaea > Nanobdellota > Nanobdellia > CAZGMV01 > CAZGMV01 > CAZGMV01. Next base: position 11,981 of record CAZGMV010000005.1, read on the forward strand.
TAAAGAGCCAAAAGAAGATAATCCTATGCTTGGATGGCACGGAATTAGAAGAAGTTTAGACCAACCAGAGCTTTTAGAAGCAGAATTAAGAGCTATTAAGAGATTACACGATGAAGGATTGACAAATGTGGGAGTAATGTTCCCTTTTGTTATAAGAGCAGAGGAAGTTAGAAAAGCAAGAGAAATAATGGAAAAAGTAGGATTAGATCCAAATAAAGTTGAATGGGGAGTCATGGTTGAAACGCCAGCTGCAGTATGGACTATTGAAGATATAATCAAAGAAGGAATTAAATTCATATCCTTTGGAACTAATGATTTAACCCAATTAACCTTAGGAATTGATAGGAATAATCAAAGAATTGCCAAGTTGTTCAGTGAATTACATCCTGCGGTAATTAAAGAAATTGAACATGTGATCAAAGAATGTAAAAAGCACGGTGTAAAAACATCAATTTGTGGTCAAGCTGGAAGTAATCCAGAAATGGCCCAGAAATTAGTTGAGTTAGGAATAGATTCAATAAGTGTTAATCCAGATGCTGTTTTAAAAGTTAAAAAAGCTGTTGCAAGAGCTGAAAAGAAATTGTTGTTAGAAGGAGTAAGAAAATTCTTGAAAGAATAATCTTTTAATTGTTCTTTTTTTAGAACAAACATTTATAAAAAAATTTTGTTTTGTTATTTTAATGGAAAATTTTGTTTATGAAAATAGTAAAGCATTAAGGGAATATGATCCAAAAACTCCTTGTTCTTCAGAGACTTATGTTAAGGATAAATCCTTTGTTAAAGTTAGAAGGTATCCTTTGAATAATGGAGAAACTGTTGTTCCATTTTTAAGAGAGATTTATAACTTATTATTCTTAAGGAATTTAAAAGCTAATTTATTGAGAGAAAATTATCACACTTTTAGAGGATTATATGGTAGGGTTGATTGTCCTATTTTATATAGTTTAAAAATCAAAAGAGACAATAATGAAATAAAAATTAGTTTAGAAGAAGAATTTATTGCTGGTAAAGATGATAATAATTTAAGATTGTATTTTGAAAAAGTTATTTCTCAAAAAAGACTTGATAGGCTTATAGAAGAATTAACAGATTTAAATAAGAGTATTTCAACTTTAATGGCTTTTAAAGAAAAAATAGGTTATTTTCATGGGGATTTTTATCTAAGACATCTAATAAAAAAAGTTGAAAATAACAAACCAAAAATTTATTTAATAGATCACGAGCTAGCAATTCCTTTATGTTTATACACTAATGACGAAAATTTTATTGGATCCTTGATCGAAAAAGAACATGGAAAATTAGTAAATCAAGAGTGGATGTACTTAAATAAGTATTTAGATAGTAATGGCCTTAGCGAATCTGAAAAAAGAAAAATAAAACAAAAAATCAAAGCTATTATCAAGAAAGCTAAAAAAGAAGGAAAAGAATTTGTAAATGATCTATTTTATAAAGGATTGTTTCTTGAAGATATAATTTACGAGTCTCATAAAACTACTTTAAGAGACCTAGAAAATAATAATATTAAATTTAAAGGATTTGAAATAAAAGGAAAGAGACCTTTTATGTTATTTGAAATTAGTAAATATTAATAATTAATTGAAAATCTTTACTGATAATGTTTATGGCAGGAAAGATAGTAAATAAGAATGGAAAACCTCTAACAGAACTTTACAAATTTGAAAAGGATGAAAATAACGACTACAAAGTTGATCCTTTTTATACAGAGGGTTATGGTTTTAGAGTAAATACTTGGAATAGAAAAAATGAAGAAATTGCTAAAGATCCTCTTTATAAGGCCATTTCTGTTTTTGCAAATAGTGCCTATTCTATGATTTTAGGATCAGAAGATTCAAAACCTTATGATGTTTTTGAAAGATGGTTTGTTAACTTTGTTAGCACTTATTTGAGAAAAAAGTTAGGAATGAACGAAGAAAAGACCACTCACATTATTGCTGAATTAATCAATCAGTTAAATGAACAAAAAGGATGGTTTAATCTAAAATTAAAGAATATTAGAGATAGTTATGTTAGGTTGCCTCAAGAGTTAACTGTTGCTTTATATAAGGCAGTAAAACATTCTATAAATTGTTTGAATAAGGACAGTCATTAAAATTACACATTTTACCAAAAAATCTTTTTAAGGCTAAACTATTTTTTCTTTTAAATTCTAAAAAATCTTTAGAATTATCTAAATTTTCTCTAACAGTTTTTAAATAATTATAGATCTTAATGTTTCTTTCATTTGAAAAACATCTCCCTACTATCTTTAAACTTATGTTTTCCTTTTTTTCAATAAAATAAATCCAACAAGCCCTACAAGTAAAAAAGTCTTTTAGACTTCCATAACCAATTTTAATCTCTTTTTTTGGTAATGATGAATTTAAAAACAAATTTAAACAAATTGGTTTTTTCACATTAATTTTTTTAACGTTTTTTTCAAAATCCAAAAATTCGTGGTAAAAACAAAATCTTTCCTCATTTAAACAACCTCCTAATTCAAAAAAATATTCTAAACTTAATCTTCTATTATAACAATATTCATTTATTTTATTAATTTCTCTAGGAATTAATTGTCTTGGCAATATAAACCCTGATAAACTTTTCCCAATCAATGAATGGAAAAACTTAGCTTCTTCTTTGTTCAATACTCCCAATCTTGTTGACAAAATGACTTTTTTTCCATGTTTTTCAACAATATCTAATAGATCTAAATCTTCAATAATTACTTCATCTATTTCTAAATTTTCTAACAACAAATCTAATTCCCTTTTAATAAATATTTTATATTTCTCTGGATAGGGGTGATTAACAGCATATCTTATAATATTTTCCTTTTCTTTTAGCTTATTTATTAAAGGTTCTAATTCCTTTAAACTATTAAAATAACACCTGTCATAAAATCTTCTATTGAACAAAAAATGGTTAAACTTATTTCTCCAAACTTCTTTTAGGATAGTTCCAAAATAAAAGATCTCATTTTTTATGTTGTTCAATATTTTAAAATTTTTGTCATTAGATATTGGAATTGCTGCTTTCATCTTTTTCACTTTTTTTAATTATAAAGATCTCATAAAAAGGAGTTTTTTGTGTTAATTCAATTTTATCTTGACTATCTAAATATAGCAAAGGTATAAAAGTTCTTATAGTTCCTTCTTTTCCATTTCTATTTAAATTTTCTAATAATAAGCTAAATTTTATTATTTTTTCTTTTAATTCTTCAAGTTTTTTGTTTAAAAAAGTAATCTCTTTTTCAATATCATATTCTAATTTTTTTAGATCATCTAACTCTTTTTCTTTTTTCTTTTTAATAGTTTTTTTTCTTTTT
>CAZGMV010000006.1:0-14587 GCA_964526875.1 Candidatus Woesearchaeota archaeon
GTATTACTTAGAGGTTATGAACTAAATGTCAGTTAGGGTTTTATAAAATTTCTTTATTATTTTAACTAATGAGTGAATTGAAAAAGATAAAAGAGATTAGTAAAAAAAGATTTTTAAATGCTGGTTATGGAATTTTCAATCATTCAGCTGTTGAAATTTGTTCTTGGACTAAAAATGCTGTTTTAGGTTTGCCAAGTTGTTATAAACAGAAATTTTATGGTGTAGAAGCACACAGATGTATGCAAATGTCTCCCTGTTTTAATTTATGTACTGAAAGATGTATTTTTTGTTGGAGACCAAATGAATTTTTTAATAAAGTTAATTGGGAATGGGATAAACCAAAAAAAATTATTGAAAAATTAGTTGAATTAAGAAAACAAAAATTAAGTGGTTTCTTTGGAAATGAAAAAGTTGTTAAAGAAAAATTAGAAGAAGCATATTATCTATTTCCAAATCATTGGGCTGTTTCTTTAAGTGGAGAACCTACTTTATATCCTTATTTACCAGAACTTTTTGAAGAATTAAGAAAAAATAAAGAATTAAGAAGTAGTTTTTTAGTTAGTAATGGGACTGAAGTAGAAGTGATAAAAAAAATGGGCAAAGATAAAGAAAAGCAACCTATTCAAATGTATATTTCAGTTAATAGTTGGGACTATAAAAGTTTTTTAGAAATTAATAGACCTGTCGGAGATGAAAAAGAAAAAAAAGAATTGTGGGAGAATTATCTAAAAAGTTTAGAACTACTAAGAAAATATGATAGAAGTGTTTTAAGATTTACAGTAATTAGAGGTGTTAATGATAATCCAAATAACTTTAAAGATTTATTAGAAATAGCAAAATCAGATTTTATTGAGGTTAAAAGCTATATGCATATTGGTTTGTCAAGAAAAAGATTAAGTAAGGAAAATATGTTAAATTTTGAAGAAGTTAAAGCTTTTGCTAAAGAACTAGAAAAATTTGGTTATAAGATTATTGATGAATATAAAAGAAGTTTAATTGTTTTATTGAAAAGAAAAGAAAGTGAAAAATCACAATTCATTGTTTTTAACGATTTTGGAAAAGATATTGTTTTTGATGAAAATATTAGAATATTCCAATTATTAAATTTCAAAAAGATTTTTCCTTTATTTAAAAAATTAGGTATCATTTACTGGGAAAACGATACAAAAAAGTTGATTGAATACGGGAAAGAAAAATTTAATATAGTCAAAAAATTCTTAATTGAAAATTATGAAGAAAAGATTGTTATTAAAGAACAGTAATAAAAATTTGACTTTTAAAATTTTTTATGGATTAATCAAAACTTGATTTTGTTTTAGATTTTATTGTAGTTTTCTAAACAAGTGATAACAAACATTTATAAATTTTGTATTTATATAAATATGGAGAAAAAATTTTAAGGTGGTGAAAGATGGAAAATAAAGGATTACAACCTATCTATTTATTAAGCCCTGAAGCTCAAAGAACTATTGGAAGAGATGCACAAAGATTAAATATTTTAGCTGCTAAATTAGTTGCTGAAACAGTTAGAACTACATTAGGTCCAAAAGGAATGGATAAGATGTTAGTGGATTCATTAGGAGATGTAATTGTAACAAATGACGGAGTAACAATTTTAGAAACAATGGAAATTCAACACCCAGCAGCAAAGATGATTGTTGAAATCGCTAAAACTCAAGAGAATGAAGTAGGAGATGGGACAACTACTGCAGTGGTATTAGCTGGAGAATTGTTAAAAAACGCTGAAAAATTGTTAGATCAAGATGTTCATCCAACAATTATTACAAGAGGTTATCAAAAAGCATTTGAAAGAGCTTTAAAAGAGTTAAACAAAATTGCTAAAGATATTTCATTAAAAGACGAAGAAGTTTTAAAAAAGATCGTAATGACTGCAATGACTGGAAAAGGGGCAGAGACTGCTAAAGAAAAACTAGCTGAAATGATTATTAAAGCAGTAAAACACGTTGCTGAAAAGAAAGGAGATGCTTATGAAGTTGATTTAAACAATATAAAAATTGAAAAGAAAGTTGGTGGAGGTATAGAAGACTCTGTTTTAGTTGAAGGAGTTGTTTTAGATAAAGAAGTTGTTCATCCACAAATGCCTAAAAAAGTAGAAAATGCTAAGATTTTATTATTAAATATGCCTTTAGAAGTTAAAGAAACAGAAATAGATGCAAAAATACAAATTACAGACCCAATGCAAATTGAAGCATTCTTAAAACAGGAAGAAAAGATTATTAGAGAAATGGTTGAAAAAATTAAAAACACTGGAGCAAACGTTGTAATAACACAAAAAGGTATTGATGACCTAGCACAACACTTCTTAGCAAAAGAAGGAATTTTAGCTATTAGAAGGGTTAAAAAATCTGATATGGAAAAATTGGCTAAAGCTACTGGAGCTAAAATCTTAAATACTTTAGAAGGAATAAAAGAAGAAGATCTAGGAAAAGCAGGTTTGGTGGAAGAGAAAAAAGTAGGAGATGAAACAATGATTTTTGTAACAAAATGTGAAAATCCAAAAGCTGTTACAATTTTGGTTAGAGGAGGTACAGAACATGTAGTAGATGAAACAGAAAGAGCTATTAAAGATGCTCTTGGAGATTTGGCAGCTACATTAAAGGATGGAAAAGCAGTTGCTGGTGGAGGTTCAGTTGAAACAGAATTAGCTTTAAGATTAAAAGATTTTGCCGAAACATTAAGTGGAAAAGAACAATTGGCAGTGCAAGCTTATGCAGAAGCTTTAGAAATTATTCCAAGAACATTAGCAGAAAATAGTGGTTTAGATGCTATCGAAATTTTGACAGAATTAAAAGCAGCTCATGAAAAAGGAAATAAAGACCATGGTGTAGAAGTATTTGAAGGAAAAATCAAAAATATGTGGGAGGAAGGAGTTATCGAACCTTTAAGAGTTAAAACACAAGCACTAAAATCTGCTACTGAAGTTGCTAACATGATCTTAAGAATTGATGATGTTATCGCAGCTGGAAAAGTTGATAAAGGAGGTCAAGGACAAGGAGATGATTTAGGAATGGAAGAATAAAAACAGAAGTCATTTAGATCTTAATTTTTCAATTTCTTCTTTTTCCTTTTTACCACAATTAAGTGTTTCAAATCACAAGCTCTTAATATATTCAATAAATTCTAAAATTGTTGCCTGTTTTACCCTTCCACCCCCTGCCTTCTTATGGCCACCAAATTCTCCAAATTTACTCAACTTTTTAACTAAATCAGGAACTTCTTCCTCTTTTGTTCTGATTGAAATTTTATAATTGTCTTTATCTTCTTTAGCAATACTTATAATGCCTTTTTTATTAGTTTGATTAATTAAAACACTTGCTAATGTTCCAATTAATGTTTCTTTAATATTATCCTCAGCGTTAATTATTAAATAATCCTCTGTTTCAAAAATTTTCTCTTTATTTTCCTTATTCTTTTCAAACCATTCAAGAGCTTTTTTAATCTCTTCTTTATATTCTTTCATAACTTCATTTATTTTTTGTTTAAATCTTGTTAAATTTAAAATAACTCCAATAGCTTCCTTTATTTTGTTTAATCTACCACATGCATTTAAAAAAGTCGCATAAGTTTTTAAATTTGCTAAATAAGGATTTTCTTCACCTTTTAAATAATAATTTTTTCCAAAAACAGTGTCAATATCTAATTTGTAATTAGATAATAAAGTGATTAAAACTTTATGTAATTTTTCTTTTTCTTCCTTAGTTAAACTTAAATAATTTTTGTTTAACAAGTCCAACTTTGTTAGTAAATTTACAACACTTCCAAAATCAGGTAAAAAAGGTAAATTTGCTCTGTAAAGAACTTCTTCTAAATTCAAAATATTAATACCATATAAATTTATCTCTTTTTTTATTTCAATAATTCCTCTTTCAACTGCTTCATCAAGAATCAACTTATTTAACCCTCTAAACTCTCCTTTTTCTTCTTGCATATCTCCTATCGCACCAACTAAAGCTAAGTAAGAAAAATCTTTCAAATCTTCAATAAAGTTAATTAAAAAATAAGTTAAGGTAGAAGTACAGGCAATTTCACCATTCAAATCACAATAATAAGGATTAATATTCAACAAAAAGGTTTGTCTTTTTGGTTGATGATGATCCACAATTAAAAAATCTTTTCTTTTCATTAATGCAAATTTTTCCATTAATTCAGTTTGACTTCCAAAATCTAAGAATAAAAATAGATCTGCTTCGCTTTCTTCTAAAGTCTTTAAAGTATCTTCATTAACTTGTTTTAAAACAGTAAACTGAAAAGGGACTTCTTTTTCCTTTAAGAATTTAATTATTTGTCCTGCACTACTTAAACCATCAGCATCCAAATGAGAGACAATATGGATCAAAGATCTAGCTTTTATGTGTGTATAAAGCTTATTTGCTCCTATTTGTATTAAATAAAAAAGTTTTTTAAAGTTTTGTTCTTTATCTTTTAAATCCTCATACCCTTTTAACTTATGCAAATAATCATAAAATACAATCACATTTTTTGTTTAGCTCAAGATTTTTAAAGCTTAATTCATGAGATTTATAAATAAGAATTATTTACTTATTATGAATTGTTTTTTATTACTTAATTTTCCTCTCCTTCCAAAGCGGTGGGAAATAATCTCTATCTTTTAGAACTTTATCAACTTTGATTACCTCTCTCTTATCCCCTTTTTCAAACAATTCCTTTAATTCACTAAAAGAAACTAGTGCTTTTCCTAAAGCCATCAATTCTCCTTTTAAAGAAAAAATTGCTATGTTCTCATTTTTTTCAAATTTCTGAGCTTTAACAATTCCTGGAACTCTTACTTTAGCCCCATAAAGTACTGCTGAAATTGCGACATCATCTAAATATATTTTTGGTAAATGGTTAACAGCTTTTTCAACAGGCAAAATTACTTTTCTTAAGTAAGACTCATCTCCAAAATTTTCCCAGATATAATAACTATCTTTTACATCAACCAAGTTTACTAAATTATCTTTTTCGCTTAAAGATGCTGCTTTTGTTCTTCTTAATTCTAGCATATGTGCTCCTACCCCTAAATACTTCCCCATTTGAACACAAAGAGTTCTTATATATGTTCCAGCTTGAGTCCCTACTCTGAATAAAACATTTTTCCTTTCTTCATCATATTCAAGAATCTTTAGATAGTATATCTTTCTTTTTCTTAGTCTTCTCTTAACAGCAGACCTTACAGGAGGTATTTGCAAGATTTCTCCAACAAAAACTTTTTCTAAATCTTTAATTTTATCAAAACTAACAGGTTTATGTAAATGCATTACACTTATATATTCCTTTCCAGCAGTTAATAGATACTCAATAACTTTAGTTGATTTTTCTAAAGCGATTGGTAATATTCCTGTAACTTTAGGATCTAAAGTCCCTCCATGACCAGCTTTTTTTACTTTTAAGAAATTTTTAACCATTGCAGAAACTTGGTGTGATGTAGGACCAGAGGGTTTGTCTAAGTTAACAAAACCAAACCTAATCAATTCTTTAATTTCTCTTTCCTCCGGATTTTTACCATAAAACCCTTCAGAATCTTTAAATATAAAGAATTCTTTGCTCCTTTTTTCATAAGGCAGCAAACAATCTTCACAAAAATAAGAAGAACAAAGATCGGACATTTTATTCTATTAATTTAGCGTTTATTACTCCATCTTGTCCAGGTCTTGAAGTAACAACAGCTTTTCCTAATTCTGTTTCGATAATAGCTCCTTTTGTAATGATTCTTTTTCTTAAAAACTCTTTATTTGCTTTGTTTTCAATTAATTTTAAAATTTTAACTTTCTTTACTTTTCCATCTTTATCAACAACATTTGCAAAATCACAACTTTCTAATCTAACTTTAACATTTCCTCCAAACACTCTTTCAATTTTATTTTTAAATTCTCCTAATGTAGTTAATGTTGGATATCTTCCCAATTCTCTTTTTTTCTTTTTTCTAAATGCTTTGTAAAGACCACCAGTAATTTTTCTTCTTGATCTTCCTTTTGGAACAGCCATTGAGAAAAACAAAAATAAAATTTATAAAATTTTGTTTTATTGGTTTTAAAATAGTATTGATTTTTCTCTTTTTCCACTTTTTGAATGATCTATTAACTTTTTTAATCTATAATCTTTTACAAAAACCATATATTAACATACAAGTTGCAAAGTTCGTTTATAGTGGAAATAGAGATTATTTAATCACTATAGAGTTTTAGCCTAGTAAAGTTGATATTATTACAACACTCTTAAGTTTTACTTTCATTATTTTTTTATTTTTTAGTGATTAGGAAAATTTGTAAAATTAAAGTCAAATAGTTAATTAATGACAAAAAAAGAAAAAGTAGAATCCACTAACAATTTGAAGGAAAATATTTCTCATTTTTTAACCAACTTAAGTTTTGGAAATCTATTTAAATACTTTTTGTTTTTCATTTTATTTATTCTTGGAGTTTCAGTAATTTTAGCTTTAATAAAATTCTTAATATTTGGTTTGTTTGATTTCGGTTATGGTTATAAAAAAACAGCAAATTTGGCTTATCCATTAGGATTTAAAGGTGGTTATATAGAAGGAACTAAATCAATCAGTACGGGTAGTGGAAGTAATTTAATCTTAGAAAGGATTAGCTATTCTATTTTAATTAAGACAGGTAGTAAGGAAGAAATCCTAAAAAAAATTAAAGAAAAAGAAGATTATAAGACAATTATCATTGAAAGCTTAAATGATTATAGCAATTACGCTTATTTAAGAGTAAAAGTTGAAAAATCAAAAGCTCAGGATTTCTTAAAGTTTTTAAAGCAATTTAACTTAGAGGAAATAAATACAAATACTCAAAAAATTAGTGAACAATACACAAATATTGATGAAAAAATAAAAATTTTAGAAAAAAGGAAACAAGATCTAACAAATAAATTAAATGAAATTGAAAGGAATTACCAAGAATTAATAACAATGGCAAAAGCTAAAGGAGATATAGACGCTTTAAATAAAATTTACGATAGCTTAACAACAAAAGAGGAAGATATTTGGAAAGAAATTGAAAAAATTGAAGACCAACTAAACAACTTACAAAAACAAAAAGAAAATCTTGTTGATTTAAACAAGTATGTTATCTTTAATATAAGGATTCAAGAAGAAAAAATAGTTAATTTAAAGCAATACAAAGAAGAGTGGTTTTATAGTTTAAAAGACTTAGCAAATAATTTCAATAACACTTTGAAAGCAGTAATAATAGGCATTCCTAACTTGTTATTAACGGCGATAAGAGTTATTGTTTATATATTCATAGTAACTATCTTATCCTTAATAACAATAAAAGCGCTTTGGAAAGTTGGAAAAAGAATATTAAAGTTTTAAAATTGGGAAATTAATATTTTAACTTTGTTCTTCTTTCATCTCCATAATTGTCAATTAAATATTCCATTTCCTTAATAAAATACTCTTTTTTCTTTTCATCGCTTTCTAATAACTCTCTATAACTTTTAATTTTCTCTTCTAATTCCTTTTTTTCCTTAACCAATTTTTCTCTTTCTAAACCTGTTAATTTGGATAATTTCATTTCCAGAATAGCATTTGCTTGTTCTAAATTTAATTTAAAATTATTCATTAAACCTTCCCTAGCTTCCTTTAAGCTATCACTCCCTTTAATTAGCTCAACAACTTGGTTTATATTTTCAACAGCAATCAATAACCCATTAACAACATTTAACCTTTCCTCAGCTTTTTGTAATAAATACAAGTGCTTTTTTGTTATTACACTAATTCTATGTCTAAAGAACTCTTCTAACAACTCAGATAAACTAAATAATTTCGGTTGTTTATTTCTTACAGCCATTAAAACAATATTAATATTCTTTCTGAAAGGAGTGTACTTCTTAATTTTTTCAATTGTTTCTTTTAAATCCTCTAAATTACTTCCTTTTTTCAATTCAATTACTACTCTAATTCCTTCTTTATTACTCTCATCTCTTAAATCTTTGATAGTTGTCAATTTTTTGTCTTTAACTAGCTGGGCAATTTTTTTAATTAAATCAGCTTTATTAACTTGGTAAGGAATTTCCTCAATAATTATTTTTCTTTTCTTTTCGTCCAATTCATAAGTTCCTTCTACAGTTATTTTCCCTTTCCCTTTTAAATAAATCTGTCTCATTTCTTCTTTTTCATTAATTATTTTCCCTCCAGTAGGAAAGTCAGGAGCTTTTATATAATCTACAATATTGTAATCACTTAATTCCCCTTTAGCTAAGGCAATTAGGGCTTTAGCTACTTCTGTTAAATTATGTGGTGGTATAGAAGTTGTTAAACCAACAGCGATTCCCATAGTCCCATTACATATTAAATTAGGGAATTTTGCCGGTAAATAAGCAGGTTCTTTTAAGGTATTATCAAAGTTTGGATTCCACTCTACCGTGTTTTTTTCTAAATCTTCTAACATTTCTTCTGCTATTTTTGTTAATCTAACTTCTGTGTTGTGGTTTATAATACCATTAGCAACAAAGGAGTGGCAATTACTATTTACTCTTATTGAATAAACAACTTTTTCTCCAGTAAACTCTTTTTTTACAACTTTATCAAAATAATATTTGTTTTTTAATAAATTATCTATCAAATCTTTGTCTTCTTCGTCAATTAATTTAAATAACCTCTCTTTGTATTTTTCCAATCTATCATACCTATCTAAATTATGTTTTATAAAGAATTCATTGAATTTGTATTTGTATTTGTTCTTTAAATAGTCATTTAAATAAGGAATGAAATCTGTCTTACTCAAAGCTTCTCCTTTTTTGCTAATTAGGTATTCTTTAATTTGCTCATTCTTTTTTTCATCAAAAAATCCAATTTCTTCAACGAATTTTTTCACATTTTGAAAACCACTAATTTGCAATCTAAAGCAATCTTTATCATTCCTTATCCTTGAAACTACTCCAAAATTTAATAAAATCACTTGTAATTGTTTTAATAGCTTTAGGCTTTTTGAATGATAAAAAATAGATAGTGAGTCTTTCGTGTAGTTGATACTTCCATCTCCTTCAAATAAAGATCTTAAAAAAGAAACTTGAACTTTTTTAGAAGATCTTAGTATTTCTTTAGGTATTTGCTTTTCTTCGCTTTTAGAATTTATGTAATATGACAACTTATTTACAATTTCCTCATTTTGTATGTCCAATTCAAAGATTACCTTGCCACTTTTTAATTTTCTTTTATTAACATACACCTTACTTTCTCCAAACAATTTCCTTATATTATTAAACACTTCATTAAAGAAAGGTTCATTAGTATTATTGAAACCAGCCCTGCTTCTTTCTTTACTAACAAAACCTTCACTAATTAAAGCTCCTAAAATAAATGCAAATTTTTCATCAACCAAATTCTTATCAGGGAATAAAAAAGAGTTTCTTTCTATAACAACAAAATCCCCTTCTTTTATTTCACTTAGTAATTTCCATTCTAAATAAGGTTTTCCATTTTTTCCTTTTTGAATTGTTAGGACAGGATGGTTAAAGGATCCTTCAATTTCTAAGCCAATATGAGTTGTTATTTTAATGGTTTTGTGCTTGCCAGAATTAAAAAACTTAGTTGCTTTATTTACTTTTTTATTCATAGAAAGAATTTCTATGTCTATATCTCTTTCACTATTTTCAGGACATTCAGCAATATCTTCTATACTTATTAATCCGTCTTTAGTTAAAACCAAACTGTCTTTTGTTATACAATATCTCATTGCAGCTGCTGGATCTCCATCAATACTTCCAAAGTTTCCTTGACCTTCTATTAAAGGATATCTCATGTTAAAATCTTGGGCCATTCTTACCAATGCATCATAAACTGCTTGATCTCCGTGTGGATGATATTTACCAATAACCTCTCCAACAACTCTTGCTGATTTTTTGAAAGGTTTGTTATGGAATAAGCCCAGTTCTTTCATTGCATAGATTATTCTTCTTTGTACAGGTTTTAAACCATCTTTTACATCTGGAATTGCTCTAGAAATTATTACTGATAATGCGTAATCTAAGAAAGACTGTTGCATTTCTTCTTCTAAACTTTGAATGTAAACTTTCATTTAAAAAAATTGAAAAATCTTTTATAAATGTTTAAGAAAAAACTATAAAGAATAAAAAGAATTATCTTTTAATGTGTTTATAATGATGTAAAATCCAATCATCAAAAGTACCCAAATCTTCTATTTCTCCTTGTATAGGATAAGCTAAAGCTTTTTTTCCATCTTTTAAAGCATTTGAAATAACTTTTGCTAAAACCGCTTCTTTTTCTTCTCCCCTTCTAACTTTTTTGTATTCTTCCCCAAAATAAGGTTCTAATTTTTTAGCATCTATAATTAAAATTCCACTGTTTATATACCATTTACCATTTACTTTAAGTTTTTCTTGTGTTTCTTCATCTTTTGGCTTTTCTACAATATTTTTTACTTTGTATAATTTATTATCATAACCTTCTAAAGAAAGAACTCCAAATCTTGAAGGATCTTCTTCAATAGAATAAGTTAAAAACAAAGCCACTAAGTTTTCATCTTTTTCTTTTTCTTTAAAATACAAACTAACCGCTTCTTTAAAATCTTCTTCAGCTTTAGGACTATTATAAACCAAATCCCCGTAGTGAATAAATAAATTAGGATTGTTATATTCACCACACAGTTCTTTCATTACTTGGTAAATAGCATCTCCGTCCCCTAAAGGACTTTCCTGTTTAACAAAATGAAAAGGTACTTTAATATCATATTTCATTAATAAAGAACATAAACAGCTTTCTAAGGAATTTTCTTTCATTTCATTTGTTACTATAATAAATTTTTCAGCAATTTTTTCTAAGTTTAGAATATTTGCTTGTAATATAGGAGTTCCATTGTATTTTTTGTGGTATTCTCTCTCTTCTTTATAAAATTTTATAGGTAAAACTTCTTTCGGAATATATTTTGTTAATGGGCCGAATCTTGTTCCATTTCCAGCAGCAGGAATAACTACTTTTATTTTTTTATCATCACTCATAGGAAACAAAAAAGAGTCTTTTTTTTTAATTTTATTTATCTTTTTAAAGTAGTGAAATAAGTTCTATTAAAATTCTTGCTGTTGCTGTTGTCCAATAATTATTTAAATCTAAATGAGGGTTGAGCTCAACTAAATCGAAACCAATTATTTTTCCAAGTTTCTCTTTATTTAATGTTTTAACAAGTTTTTCCATAAAAAAAAGAAAATCAATCACTTTGATTCCTAAAATCTCTCCTTGGTATGAAGCAAAATTACCTTCAAAAACATCTAAATCAATAGTTAAATAAATTTTAGGGTTCTGTTTTATATTGTTCAAGTTTTTTACTTCTTTAATAATCTTCTTTAAAATTTCCTTTCTATTTTTAAAAAAGTCTATACTTTTAAAATATTTTATTCTACTATTTTTTTCAATAAATTCAAATTCTTCTTTTGTAGTGTTAGACAAGCCAATTTGAATAACTCTTAAATCTTTTAATTCGTTTATTAGGAACCTTAAAAAATTGGAATGCTTTAATTCCTTTTCTAAAGGATCTAAATCAGCATGAGCATCAAAGTGAATAACTAAATCAGGTTCTAAGGCTTTAATTGTAAAGTAAGAAATTAAATGATTTCCTCCCAAGAAAACAAAAATATTTTCTTTATTTTTACTTTTGATTTTTTCTAAGAACATTTTAAGCCTTTTAGCAAGTTCTTCTCTTTTTTCTCTGCTAATTTCAACAGTAAGGTCGTTAAAAAAGTTTTGTTCATGTTCCTTTATTAATTTATTCCTTATTTCTCCGAAATTAGAACCATAAATTTCAAAAGAAGCTTCTTTAATTTTTTTTGGAGCTAAATGAGTTGATTGAAACTCTTTGGTAGAATATTTGCTTAAAGGCATTTCAATTAAGTGAAATATTTTGTCTTCTTTGATGTTCTTGTTAATTACATCTTCTTCTAAAGGAAATGCAAAAAAAGACATTAAAAATTTAAACTTAAAGTTTTAAAAATTTTATTACTCCTTTTCGTTTTTATCTGAAAAATAATAAACGATCTCTAAAAGCAAAACAACAGAAACTAAAATATCGCTGAGGTTGTTATAAAAGAAGTAAAAGTTTATGTAATTTATGATTGTTAAGTTATTAAAAATTATATCAAAAATATTGGAAAAGGCGGAAATTATCAAGGTAATTAAAAGAATTTTTTCTTTTTTATTTAACAAAATTAGCACTAAAATAAAACTCAAAAACAAAACAAAGAAAGGTTTGTGAATTACATGGTAATTCTTTTCAAGGCTTGATAAATATTTGAAATAAAGGTCCATTAAGTTAATTAAAACTAGAATGGTCCAAAAAATAAACAGTTTCTTTCTATTTTCAAATAATTCTTTAATAAATAACGAAAACGATTTTAATTGCTTTAATCTTATGTTTGTTTTCAAATAAATAAAGAAAATGAAAAATTTAATAAATTTTAATAGCTTTTTCCAAAATAAAAGTAGTTAACTGCTTCTTTTCCACAAATACATTTCTTTCCTTTCACTTTTTCTAAATCCTCTTCTTTGGCTTCTAAAGTTTCAAAATTAATCTCATAACCTCTACAATCTAAGCCTTCAAATCTTTCTTTCAATTGCTTAGCACACTCCTCATTTCCACAAAAAGGTATTTTAATTACTTTCTTTTCTTCTAAAGCTTTTTTTATTTTTTCTTCATTTGGTTCATCAATAATAGTTATTCTTTCTTCAAAATAATTTTGTACCTTTTCTTTTAATTTTTCGTCATGGTATTCAATAAACTCCTTAATCTTCTCTAATTCTTCTAATTTGATCTTAAATTTTTCCCCAGTGGCTCTAATAAAGATAGTAATTTCGTTATTATTTAAATCTTTTTCCCCAATTTCAATTCTTATTGGCACTCCTTTCATTTCTAGATCATTAAACTTCCAACCAGGTCTTTCATCTCTTAAATCAACAAATACTCTGTAATTTAAATTTTCCAATTTGTTTTTAATATTATCAACAACTTCCATTATTTTCTCTTTATTTTCCTTTTTGTAAATTGGAACAATGGCAATTTGAATAGGAGTAATTTTAAAAGGCCAGATTAAACCTTTGTTATCTCCATGAAGCATTATTACAGCTCCTAGCAATCTCATTGAAACACCATAACTTGTTTGCCATGCAAATTGCCATTCATTGTTCTCATTTAAATACTTAATCTCAAAGACTTTACTGAATTTTTGTCCTAATAGGTGTGTTGTTCCAACTTGCAAAAATCTCCCATCAGGCATTATTGAATCAGCGGCTAAGGTAAATTCAGCTCCAGCAAATTTATCCCAATTTGGCCTCTTTATCCATAAAACTGGAATTGCTAATTCATCAAATAATTCATTGTAAATCTCAATTGATTCTTTAATTTGGTTTAAAGCATCTTCTTTTGTTGCATGAACAGTATGAGCTTCATTCCAATACAATTCTCTTCCCCTTATTAAAGGTTTCGTTTGTTTTGTTTCATATCTATAAACTTGGTTGGTTTGATATGTTTTTAAAGGCAAATCACTCTTTGATCTAATCCATAAGGCAAACATATAATACATTGGAGTTTCACTTGTTGGTCTTAAAACTAAAGGTTCTTCCAACTTTTCAAAACCCCCTCTTTCAATCCAAAAAACTTCTCCTTCAAAACCTTTAATATGCTCACTTTCTTTTCTTAAAATACTTAAAGGAATTACAACTGGAAAAGCTAAAGGAAAGTGTCCTTTTTTATCCAATTTATCTTCTAAACTCCTTAGCATTTCTCTCAAGGCTAAATAACCATTTTTTAAGTAAACAGGCATTCCTTTTACTGGATATCTTATATCAACAATTCCGGCAGCTTTCAAAATTTCGTTATACCACTCACTTAAATTATTTTCTTTATCAATATCAAATTTCATTTTAAGTTATTGATTAAAAACATTTTTAAATATTTAGGAATTTAAAGAAAAATGGATCAAGATTTAAAAGAAGAGAGAATTAATAAGGTGGAAAAAGAGGTTAAAGAAATTATTGAGAACTTTATGGATAAACTAAAAGAAATTGATCTAGAAATTAATGAAGAAGACTTCTATTTAATAAAAAATAAGGAGTTAAGAGGAGAAAGTACTGTTGAAAATAATAATAACAAAGGAAAATTTATTGAGAAGTGGAAAAAAACCTGGGATAAATTTGATAAAGAAAACTACTTGCTGGCTGAAAAAGCGAAATGGAAAAGGTAAAAATGGAAAAAGAGAAAAAAATTATAGAATTATTAAAAAAAGAAGGTAAATTAAATAATGTTGATATTTTAGATAAAAATGCCTTTTTAATTAAATTAAAAAAGAACATCTATGACAAAGATTTGGTTTTTACTGCCTCTTATTTTATTATTGACGAAGAAAACATTATTTTTATTGATGAAAACAATAAAGAATGGTTAGTTTATTTATTTGGAAAAGAAAAAAAGATTAAAGAATTTTTTAATTTTATGGTTAATTATTACTTTTATAGAGAAAGAGCTAAAGAAAATAAAAACCTAAAAGAAGAACTAATTAAACTTTCTTTTTTTGGTTTAAATTTAGAAGATAACATACAAAAATAATA